>JAIBAG010000006.1 GCA_019695305.1 bacterium | reverse complement strand
TACCAGAGAAAGTAGAAATGGTAATGCCCGGTGACAACGTAGCCATTACGGTGGAATTAATTACCCCCATTGCTATGGAAAAGGAACTTCGTTTTGCTATCCGTGAAGGTGGCAGAACAGTAGGTGCTGGTGTGGTTTCGGAGATCATCGAATAATAGGTAGGAAACTATGGCTGATTATAAAGGACAAAAAGTTCGTATTCGCTTAAAAGGTTTTGATCATAAATTATTAGATCAAGCCACCGGCGAAATTGTGGAAACTGCCAAGAGAACGGGCGCGCGTTTGTCGGGCCCCATCCCCTTGCCGACCAAAATTGAAAAATATACGGTTTTACGTTCACCTCACGTGGACAAAAAATCGCAAGAGCAGTTCGAAATCAGAACCCATAAAAGGCTTCTGGATATTTTAGAACCTACTCAGCAAACAATCGATTCTTTGATGAAGCTCGATTTGTCGGCTGGTGTGGATGTAGAAATAAAAATGCTCTAAGTTTTTCACTAAGGAGATTATGACTTTTTTACATATTGACTAATTACCCCCTTAGTACAATCAGATCTTTTTTGATTCGTACTTGAGGTGCTGATGAGTTAAGTAAGGAAATTTTATGCCAGGCATTTTAGCTGAAAAAATAGGAATGACCCAAATTTTTAACCCGGAAACCGGCTCTATACCGGTAACTGTTTTAAAAGCGGGACCTTGTACCATCATTATGAAGAAAAGCGAAGAGAAGGACGGCTCTAATAGCGTTCAAATTGGCTTTTTGGAAAAGGATGCGAAAAAGGTGATTAAACCCACAGCGGGTCATTTTACTAAAAAGGGCCTTAAGACTTTTAAGTTCTTAAAGGAAATTAAAACAAGCCATACCGATGCATATACCCCCGGTGACACCATTACGGTGGCCGATTTTATTGTGGGTGAAATTGTGCATGTGTCGGGTACCTCTAAAGGACGCGGATTTCAGGGTGTTATGAAACGTCATAACTTTGCTGGTGGTCGCGATTCTCATGGTTGTTCTATTTCGCACCGTGTTCCTGGTTCTATTGGTCAGCGTACATATCCTGGCCGTGTTATTAAGGGCAAAAAAATGCCCGGCCATATGGGTAACAAACGTGTAACTGTTAAAAATTTAACTGTTGTAGCAGTTGAACCGGAAGAAAATTTAATTTTAATTCGTGGTGCTGTACCTGGCCACAATCATGGGATTGTAGAAATTTATCCGTCTACACCCGATTTTGAAAAGCGTTTAATTGACAAGAAGTCGAAAGCGGCTTCGTAATCAAATATTACTAGAGAGTTATATATGAGCACCATACAAGTCATTGACGAAAAAAATAAGAAGGTTGGCGAAGTAAGTTTGGCAGCTTCTCTCACTGAAGAAAAAGTGAATAAAGCTGTATTGTACGATGCGGTAAAGCGTTATCTTGCTTCTAAGCATCACGGTACTGTACGCACCAAAACTCGCGCCGAAGTAAACTTAACCAACAAAAAAGTATATCGCCAAAAAGGTACTGGTAATGCCCGTCACGGTGCCATGAAGTCGGCTCCTTTCGTAGGTGGTGGTCGTGTTTTTGGTCCTAAGCCCCGCGATTATACTTTGGGCATGAACAAAAAGGTTCGTATTTTGGCTATTCGCGAAGCCTTTAAAAGCCGCGTTGCCGATGGTGCTTTGATTGTGGTGTCGTCTATTCCGTTAACCGAAATTAAAACCAGCAAAGCGAAGGCCTATTTTGAAGGTATTAAAGTAAATGCCGGTTTGGTAATTTTGGAAAATGCCGATAAAAATATTGTGAAGTCGGTACAAAATTTGCGCGATTTTAAAATTTTAAACGCCGATAACTTAAATGTGTTTGATCTTTTGAAATATCCCAAAGTGGTATTAACCCAAAAGGCTTTTGAAGCCGTGAACAGCCGTTATTTGGCTTAGTCTGTTACTAAAAATATTTTGTGCGGGATGCACAAGATGTTTTTAGATGAGAGACTTATCCCGTTTATCGGGGTTAATGTAAGAGGTTATTATGGATTTATATAATGTAATCAACAGACCGCTGGTAACCGAAAAATCGCTGGCTTCGCAAGCTGACGCTAATCGTTACGTGTTTGAAGTAAACCGTGAAGCTACCAAGCTGGATGTAAAAAAGGCTGTAGAAAAATTATTTAAAGTAAATGTGTTGGACGTGAACACGCTTATTACCCGCGGCAAGTTTAAACGCGTGGGTCAAAGTATGGGCAAACGCTCCAATTATAAAAAGGCTTTTGTAACTATCAAGGCCGGACAAAAAATTGAGGTGTTTGAAGGAGTTTAATCATGAAAACCTATAAACCAACAAGTAATGGTATCCGTTTTAGAACCGGTCACGATTTTAACGAAATTACTAAATCGTCGCCCGAAAAATCGTTACTCGCCCCCAAAAGAAAAACGGGTGGTCGTAACTCAAACGGTCATTTAACCTCGCGCGCTATCGGCGGCGGTCATAAACAACGTTATCGCATTATCGATTTCAAGCGCACCAAGCTTGATGTTCCAGGTAAAGTGGTTTCGGTAGAATACGATCCAAACCGTACTTCGCGTATTGCGCTTATTCAATACTTAGATGGTGAAAAGCGTTACATTTTGGCTCCTAACGGTCTTAAGGTAGGTCAAACAGTACTCGCATCCGAAAAAGAAATTGATATTAGCCTCGGAAATTCCTTGCTTATCAAAAATATTCCCACGGGCACTCAGCTTCATAACATCGAGTTAAAACCCGGCAAAGGCGGCCAAATGGCTCGTTCGGCTGGCTCGTTTGCTCAGTTGATGGCTAAAGAAGAAAAATATGCTCAATTAAAATTACCTTCCGGTGAAGTACGCATGGTGCTGGTTAATTGTCGCGCTACTGTAGGTCAGGTGGGTAACTTAGATCACGAAAATATTAGTTATGGTAAAGCCGGTCGTATGCGCTGGTTGGGTGTACGCCCCTTAAGCCGCGGTACGGCAATGAACCCTGTAGATCACCCGCATGGTGGTGGTCATGGTAAGGATCATGGTGGTAGAAACCCTGTAACACCGTGGGGTCAACCTACACAAGGTTATAAGACACGTCAAAACAAGAGAACGGCTAAGTTCATTGTTAAAGACCGTCGCGTTAAATAAAAAGAGGACTTATGGCACGTTCAATTAAAAAAGGACCTTTCATCGATCTGCATCTTGCTAAAAAAGTGGAAGATGCTGTTAAAACAAACAACCGCAAGGTTATTAAAACCTGGTCGCGTCGTTCTACCATCACTCCCGATTTTATTGGGCTTACACTGTCGGTGCATAACGGTCGTAAATTTGTGCCGGTGTTTGTAACCGATAACATGGTAGGACACAAGTTGGGCGAATTCGCTCCTACACGTACCTTTACCGTTCACTCGGGTGATCGCAAGGCAGGAAAGGCAGAATAATTATGGAAGCTCAAGCAACTTTTAAAAACATCCGCTGCACACCGCGTAAACTGCGTTTGGTAGTGGATCAGGTAAGAGGTAAAAAAGTGGAAGACGCTTTAAACCTCCTTAAATTTGAACGCAAGGTCATCTCTAAAGATGTGGCCAAGCTTATTCGTTCGGCTGTTGCCAACGCTACTCAAAAAGGTGGTGTTCGCGCCGATACTTTGTTTGTAAAAAAGATTTTGGTTAATCCGGCTACCATCATGAAGCGCATTATGCCTCGCGCTCGTGGGTCGGCTTCGTCATTATATAAACGCATGTCACACATCCACGTGGTTGTGGGTGACAAGTAACTAAGCAGTCCTTACTGCTGCTATCAAACGATCTGCTTGGTCCTGAGTAGATGATTGTTTGAAGTAGCAAGGGTGAAATTGCTCAGGAGAAGGGATAAACGTGGGACAGAAAATACATCCGGTTGGTTTTAGAGTGGGCGTTATCCGCCCCTGGTTGTCGAAATGGTATTCTAAAAAGGATTATGCGCGCTGGTTGCACGAAGACATCCGTTTTAGAAAAATTGTAAAAGACCGTCTTAAATCTATGGGCGTGGCTAAAATTGAAATTGAACGTGCCGCAACCAAGGTAAAGATAAATATCCATACTTCACGTCCCGGTTTGGTTATTGGTAAAAAAGGCAGTGGTATTGATACCATTAAAGCTGAATTGCAAAAGTCTACCACCAACACGGTATTTTTAAACATTATCGAAGTGCGTAAAGCCGAGCTGGATGCCATGCTTGTTGCCGAAAATATTGCGTTACAAATTGAACGCCGTGTGTCGTATCGCCGCGCTATGAAAAAGGCCGTGCAAACCACCATGAAATTTGGCGCTAAAGGAATTAAAGTAAAATGTGGCGGTCGTTTAGCAGGCAGCGAAATTGCTCGTGTTGAATGGTACCGAGAAGGTCGTGTGCCTCTTCATACATTACGTGCCGATATCGATTATGCATTGGCCGAAGCTCATACAACCTATGGTGTAATTGGGATTAAAGTTTGGATTTATCGCGGTGACGTGGTGATTCAGTAAGGAGAATTAACTTATGTTGATGCCTAAAAAAGTAAAGTATCGCAAACAGCAAAAAGGCCGTCTTAGGGGCAAAGCCCGTAGCGGTTACAATTTGGCATTTGGCGATTATGCTCTGCAAGTTTTGGAAACCGGCTGGGTAACCGCTCGTCAAATTGAAGCGGCCCGTATTGCTATGACACGCGCCATTAAAAGAGGTGGTCGTGTATGGATTCGTCTTTTTCCCGATAAGCCTTTAAGTAAAAAGCCGCTTGAAACTCGTATGGGTAGCGGTAAGGGCGCCACCGAATTATGGGTAGCACCGGTAAAAATTGGACGTATTTTGTTTGAAATGGAAGGCGTTGATAATGCCGTGGCTAAAGAAGCCTTAACCCTTGCCAAACATAAATTAGGTTTAAAAACTAAAATCATTACCAGGGAGAATTACCGTGAAGCCTAGTGAATTAAAAGATAAGTCCCAGGCCGAGCTGGATAAGCTTGTAGCCGAGTGGAAAGAAGAGCTGTTTGGTTTAAAACTTAAAAAGTCTACCAACCAGTTAGATAAAACGCACCGCTTGGGAGAAATTAAAAAAGATATCGCCCGTGTGGCAACCATGAAGAATGCGAAGAAGGGATAAGTATGACCGTTGAAAGAAAAACAAAAGAAGGCATTGTGATTAGCGATAAGATGGCAAAAACAGCCGTTGTTGAGGTTGTACGTCGCGTTCGCGATCCTATCTTTGGAAAATTTTTGACCAAGAAGAAAAAATTCAAGGTTCATGACGAAAAAAACGAATGCGCCGTGGGTGACCGCGTAGCCATCCAAGAATGCAAACCCATTAGTAAAACCAAAAGATGGGTTGTTACTCAGGTGGTTGAAAAGGGCGCTAACTTATAAAAAGATCGGAAGCTTACCATGATACAAATGCAAACCATGCTTAATTCGGCCGATAACTCTGGTGCAAAAAAACTTTTTTGCATCAAAGTATTAGGCGGAAGTAAAAGACGTTATGCCACCATTGGTGATGTAATTGTTGTGGCTGTAAAAGAAGCCTTACCCAATGCTAAGGTAAAAAAAGGCGATGTAAAAAAAGGAGTAGTGGTGAGAACCCGTAAGGAAATTCGCCGCCCCGATGGTACCTATATTCGCTTTGATGAAAATTCGGCGGTGTTAATTGATAATAACGGCGAGCCTATTGGTACCCGTATTTTTGGGCCCGTGGCCAGAGAATTGCGCGCGAAGAAATATATGAAGATCATTTCGCTCGCTCCGGAGGTATTATAATATGGGATATGCAATTAAAAAAGGCGACTTGGTAAAAGTGATCGCCGGAAAAGATAAAGGTAAAACGGGGAAAATTATTCGTATTTTACCCGAAAAAGATCGTGCGTTGGTGGAAAAAATCAACATGATTAAGCGCCATACACGCCCTAATCAAAAAAATCCCCAAGGTGGCATTGTGGAAAAGGAAGCTTCTATCCATATTTCCAATCTCATGTATTTTGACGAAAAGAAAAATCGTACGGTACGTGTGGGTGCTAAAGTTGATTCTAAAGGAAATAAAGTACGTGCTTTTAAAAAAGCCGGTGAAGTTAAGGCTGAATAAAGACTTAAGAGGTAATTATGCTTGAAAAATTTTACAAAGAACAGGTTGTGCCAAAGTTAAAAGCTGAATTGGGTATTACCAATATCATGCGTTTACCTAAGCTTACCAAAATTGTGATCAACAGCTCCACATCGGATGCGCTCCAAAATAGCAAAATTTTGGATACCATTGCCGCTGATTTAACCGTTATTACCGGTCAAAAAGCTGTTATTACCAAGGCTAAAAAATCGATTGCTACCTTCAAATTACGCGAAGGCCAAGCTATTGGTTGCCGCGTGACACTGCGTCGCAAGCGTATGTATGAATTTTTGAATCGTTTCGCCAACGTGGCCTTGCCCCGTGCGCGCGATTTTAAGGGTTTAAATAAACGCGGCTTTGACGGACGTGGTAATTATACCTGTGGTATTACCGAACACATTATTTTCCCTGAAATTGTAGCCGACCGCATTGAAAAAAGCCGCGGCATGAACATTACTTTTGTAACAACCGCCCAAAATGACAAAGAAGGAGAATTGCTCCTTCGTGCATTAGGGCTGCCTTTACGTACTTAATTTTGTAAGGAAGAAATCATGGCTAAAACATCGCTAAGAATTAAAGCAGCAAGAAAACCCAAGTTTAAGGTACGCGCCTATAGAAGATGCCCTTTATGTGGCAGATCACGCGCTTATTTACGGCGCTTTAACATGTGCCGTTTGTGCTTTCGTAAAAGAGCGCATTTAGGTGAAATTCCCGGTGTAACAAAATCCAGCTGGTAAGAGGTAAATTATGACAGATCCAATTGCAGATTTATTAACAAGAATCAGAAACGGCATCAAAGCCCGTAAGGAATACGTGATGGTGCCGGCTTCTAAAGTTAAAGAACAGATCGTAAAGATCTTAAAAGAGGAGGGCTTTGTATCGCAGTATGTGATGGAAGAAAAAGCGCCTCAGTCGGAGATGAAAGTATTTTTAAAGTACGACATGAACCGCGATTCGGCTATTCGTCGCATTAAACGCGTGTCGCGTCCTGGTCGTCGTGTTTATCACGGCTATCGTGAAATTAAGCCGTTCTTAAAAGGCATTGGCTTACGCATTTTATCAACACCCCAAGGGATGATTACCGATAAAAAAGCCCGCGCTAATAAAGTTGGTGGTGAAGTGATTTGTGAGGTGAATTAAGTTTATCATTATTTGGAGTTTTTATGTCGAGAACAGGAAAAAGACCGGTAATTATCCCGGATAAAGTAAAAGTAAATGTGGCTAACAATGCTGTTAACGTTGAAGGGCCTCAGGGTAAATTAAGCCGCCCTTTAAATGCCTTAACCACGGTTAACGTAGACAAAGGTCAAGTTATTGTTACCCGCAAGGATGATAGTCTTGAAGCCAAAGCCGCCCATGGTTTGGTACGTGCCCTCATCAAAAATATGATTGAAGGTGTTTCTCAAGGTTTTACCAAAATTTTAGATATTGAAGGCGTGGGTTACAGAGCTGAAATGAAGGGCAGTACGCTCAGCATGACACTTGGTTTCTCACACCCCGTTGATTTTAAAGTACCCGACGGTATTAAGATTGCCGTTGAAAAACAAACCCGCATTACGGTGAGTGGACCTGACCGTGAAAAAGTGGGGCAAACCACCGCCAATATTCGCGGCTACAAACCTCCCGAACCTTACAAGGGTAAGGGGATTCGTTATGCCGACGAAGTGATCCAACGTAAAGTGGGTAAGGCTGCGGCCAGTGGAGGAGCTAAGTAATATGCCAAAAAGTAAATTAGAAGGACGTTTGTCCCGTAAAGTTAGAATTCGTAAAAAAATTCTGGGTTCTCCCGAATGCCCCCGTCTTTCGGTGTATCGTAGCTTAAAGCATGTTTATGCTCAGGTTATTGACGATATTTCGGGTAAAACATTGGTAAATGCCAGCACGCTTAAAACCGGCAAGGCTTCTGCTAATAAAACAGCTGCTGCCGAAGTAGGTAAGCTTGTTGCCGAAAAAGCATTGGCTGCCAATATTAACCGTGTTGCTTTCGACCGTAACGGTTTTCGTTACCATGGCGTAATTAAATCTCTGGCCGATGCGGCCCGTGAATCGGGATTAAAATTTTAATTGAAGGATTAATATGAGCGAACAAAGAAACGATAGAAATGACAGAAATGACAGAAACGACAGAAATGAAGACGTTGAAGGGCCGGTATTTACCGATCGCGTAGTAAATATTTCGCGCGTGGCTAAAGTGGTAAAAGGCGGACGTCGTTTCAGCTTTTCGGCTTTAATTGTAGTGGGCGATGGCAATGGCAAAGTAGGTTATGGTTTGGGTAAAGCTGGTGAAGTTCCTGATGCTATTAAAAAGGGTGCCTTGCGTGCCAGAAAAAATTTAATCAATGTTCCCATTGTAGAAGGTACTGTGCCTCACGATGTGTTGGGTAAATATGGTGCTTCTAAAGTTTTGATGCGTGCCGCTCATGCCGGTACTGGTGTTATTGCTGGTGGTGTGTCGCGTGCTGTATTTGAAGCGGCTGGCATCCATAATATTTTATCCAAATGTATTGGTCCATCTAATCCTCACAACGTGATCAAGGCTACTTTTGAAGGTCTATTAAGTCTTAAGTTAGGTCGTGCTGGTACTGCTAAAGCCACCCGTTTAAAACGTTTAGAAGTGGCTCCTGTAGAAACAGTAGAAAAATTATTTAGCGAAGTGGATGTGGAACCTGTTGTAACAGAACCCACACCCGATGGATCGGCTACAGCTTAATCCCGATAAGCGGGATAAGTCTCTTATCTAAAAATATCTTGTGCACTCTGTACAAAATATTTTTAGTAAGAGACTAATAGTTTGGAGATTTTATGAGTGGAAAGAAAATTAAAGTTAAATTGGTTCACAGCGCCATTGGCCGCACCAAAAGACAAAAAGATACGGTAAGAGGTTTGGGTTTTACCAGACTTAATCAAACCGTTGAACTGGTTGATAACCCGGCTATTCGCGGGATGATTGGCAAGGTATCGCACCTGGTGCAAGTTGTAGAATCTTAAAAAGAAGAAGGAATGACTATGTTACTCAATAATTTAAGACCTCCTAAAGGCGCTGTTAAAAACCGTACTCGTTTGGGTCGCGGTGAATCGTCGGGTTTAGGTAAAACTTCTGGTAAAGGACACAAGGGGCAAAAGGCCCGTGCCGGTGGTTATCATAAAACCGGTTTTGAAGGCGGACAGATGCCTTTGCAACGCCGTATGCCTAAAAGAGGTTTCCATAACTTTACTCGCGAAGACTATACAGTCATTAACGTGGGACAATTGGCAAAACTTTCTGCCAATGCCGAAGTAGATGGTGCTTTTTTAAAGGCTAACGGTATTGTTAAAAATTTAAGAAGTGGCGGCGTGCGCGTGTTGGGTAATGGTGATTTGGGTGTAGCGCTTACCATTAAGGCAACACACTTTTCGGCCAGTGCTAAAGAAAAAATTGAAAAAGCCGGCGGTAAAGCGGTTGTTATTGATTAAACAAAGGGGGGGATGTGGCTGAAGGCGGAATGGGAGTTTTGGCAAAATTGCCCGAACTCAGAAAAAGAATACTTTTTACGCTGATGATGCTGGCTGTTTATCGCATTGGCGTGTTTGTTCCCACTCCAGGTATTAGGGTGGAGGCCTTGGCTAAGGTTTTTTCGCAAGGTACGGTCTTTGAAATTTTTAATATGTTTTCGGGCGGCGCGCTGCAGCAGTTTTCGGTAATTGCTTTAGGTATTATGCCTTACATCAGCGCGTCCATTATTTTGCAGCTTCTTACGGTATCTATCCCGTCGCTCCAAAAGCTTTCTAAGGAAGAGGGCGAGTACGGGCGTAAAAAGATTACGCAATATACCCGTTACGGCACAGTTGTGTTGTCACTTATTCAGGGTTTTGGCATTAGCGTTGGTTTAGAACGTCAGGGTGTGCTTCTTCCTGGTGTGGGTGGCCCAATGTTCTACATCACAACCATGCTCACATTAGCTGCCGGTACGGCTTTTTTGATGTGGTTGGGAGAACAAATATCGGAACGTGGCATTGGTAACGGTATTTCGCTCATTATCTTTTCTGGTATTGTTACTCGTATTCCGGGCTCTTTTCGCGATGCTTGGAATACAAAGCAGCAATTTGGCGATTTTATCGGCTTTTTGCTCTTGCTTGCTTTTATTTTTATCATTGTGTCACTGATTGTGTACTTTGAAAGAAGCCAGCGTCGTATTCCTATCAACTATGCTAAACGCGTAGTGGGTAACAAAATGTACGGCGGGCAAAGCACGCATTTGCCGCTTAAGTTGAATATGGCGGGTGTAATCCCGGCCATTTTTTCGTCTTCCATTATTTTATTTCCGGCAACACTGGCCCAGTTTTGGAAGAACGATGTGATGAATACCTTAGCCCAGGTGTTAACCTCGGGATGGTTTCATAACTTGCTGTATGTATCGCTTATTATTTTCTTTTGTTATTTTTACACAGCGGTCACGTTTAACCCGCTCGATATTGCAGAAAATTTGAAAAAGAACGGTGGGTATGTGCCAGGGATACGTCCTGGTAAATCAACCTCCGATTATATCGACCGCATTTTAAGCCGTATTACTTTAGGCGGTGCTTTATATATAGCTGGCGTGTGTATTTTACCCACGCTGCTGATTAGCCAGTTTAATATTCCACCAGGACTTGCGCAAACATTTGGTGGAACCTCGCTTTTGATTGTGGTGGGCGTGGGAATGGACACCATTGCCCAAATAGAATCCCATTTACTCTCGCGCAGCTACGAGGGGTTTTTGGGAGGAAAGGCCGGAAAGTTTAAGGGGAGAAGAAGTTGAAATTGATCCTTCTAGGACCTCCAGGTTCGGGCAAGGGTACCCAGTCGCGCCGCATTTGTGAGCGCTACAAGGTGCCGCAAATTTCAACAGGTGAAATTTTTCGTGAAGCAATTCGCGAGAGAACACCGTTGGGATTGAAAGCCAAAACCTATATTAATGCTGGGCAATTGGTGCCCGATCAGTTGGTCATTGACATTATTGAAGATAGAATTTCACGACAAGACTGTAAAAACGGTTTTGTTTTGGATGGTTTCCCCCGAACGGTGGGACAAGCCGAGGCTTTAAGTAAAATGGCGAATGCGAGTGGGGTTTTTACCATTTCGTTTCAAGTAAACGAAGATGAATTGGTAAAACGCTTGTCAAGCCGCCGTACTTGTAAAGATTGCGGTACTGGTTATCACCTTTTATTTAGCCCTCCTAAAAAGGAAGGAAAGTGTGATCAGTGTGGAGGCAACTTATATCAACGAGATGACGATAAACCCGAAACTATCCGCAAGAGACTTACGGTTTATAAAAACCAAACAGCTCCTGTAAGCGAGTATTACAAAAAGTTGGGAAAACTCGCTTCGGTAGATGGGATGGGAGAAGTAAACAAGATTTTTGGATTGATTGAGAAAGCGATAGAGGATTTGACGTGATTATTCTGAAGTCGCCAGATGAGATTGAAAAAATGGCCAAGGCAAATCGCATTGTGGCCACGGTTCTTTTAAAATTAAAGGAGATGGTGTCTCCCGGTATTACAACCGACGATTTAGATAAAGTAGCCAATGAAACCATTAAAAAAATGGGAGGCATTCCTACTTTTGTGGGTTACCGTGGGTATCCTAAATCACTGTGTACCTCGGTAAACGAGGAAGTGGTTCATGGAATTCCAGGGAAAAAAGTTTTGAATGAAGGAGATATTATAGGAATTGACTGCGGAGCCACATACGAAGGTTTTGTAGGAGATTCGGCTGTAACGGTGGGTGTGGGTAAGGTGAGTGCCGAAGCTCAGAAGTTGATGGATGTGACGCGCGTGAGTTTAGATTTAGGAATTGAGCAAGTAGTAGCCGGTAACCGCATTGGTGATATTGGACACGCGGTTCAGCAGTATGCCGAAGCTCATGGTTATAGTGTAGTACGCGATTTTGTAGGCCATGGTATTGGACGTCAGATGCATGAAGAACCACAGGTTCCTAATTATGGTGAAAAGGGAACCGGCCCGCGTATTAAAGTGGGAATGGTTTTAGCAATTGAACCCATGATCAACATGGGAGTGGCCGAAGTAGAAGTTTTAAAAGATGACTGGACCGTGGTGACCAAAGATAGAAAATGGTCGGCTCATTTTGAACACTCCATCGCCTGTACAGAAAAAGGGCCATGGATATTAAGTAAGATATAAAAAGGATGTGCGGTAAAACGTACAGTTGAGTGTACAAACTATGGCAAAAGAAGATTCCATTGAAGTGGAAGGAAAAGTTTTAGAACCTCTGCCTAATGCTATGTTTAAAGTGGAGCTAGCAAACGGGCATAAGGTTTTAGCGCATATTTCGGGTAAGATGCGGATGCATTTCATCAAAATTTTACCCGGCGATAAAGTGAAGGTTGAGTTGTCCCCCTACGATTTAACTCGGGGACGCATCACCTTTAGAGAAAAATAAGGAAGTTATGAAAGTAAGATCATCTGTAAAAAAAATTTGTGAAAACTGCAAAATCATCCGTCGCGCCGGTCGTGTTCGCGTGATTTGTAAAACAAAGAAACATAAACAACGTCAAGGATAAGAGGTTAACATGCCAAGAATAGCGGGTATTGATATCCCGAAAAACAAGAAGATTGGAGTGGCGCTTACCTATATTTACGGTATTGGCAACTCCCGTTCGGAGAATATTTTAACAGAAGCAGGGATTAACGCCCAACAGCGTGCCGAAGAATTGTCGGATGAAGACGTGGCCAAAATCCGCGCTATTATCGATGCTAAGTATCCGGTGGAAGGTAACTTGCGTCGTGAAGTAGCCTTAAGTATCAAACGCTTGATGGACTTGGGAACTTACCGCGGCTCGCGTCACAAAAAAGGATTGCCGGCAAGAGGTCAGAGAACAAAAACCAATTCACGTACACGGAAGGGTCCGCGCAAAACAGTTGCCGGTAAGAAAAAAGCCCCAACGGGTAAATAACGAGGACTTAATATGGCAAATAAACAAAAATTACCCACTGTATCGGGAGAAGCTGGTGCAACCGCTGCTGCGCCCGATAAAAAGGCTTATAAAAGGAAGAAGGCAAAAAAGAACGTGTCGGCTGGTGTTATTCACGTGCAGGCTACGTTTAACAACACCATTATCACCATTACCGATACCCAGGGAAACACCTTGGCTTGGAGTTCGGCGGGTGCCAAAGGGTTTAAGGGGTCGCGTAAATCAACTCCTTTTGCTGCCCAAATTGCAGGTGAAGAGGCTGCTCGTAAAGCGATGGAATCCGGTTTGCGTTCTGCTACTGCTGTGGTTTCGGGTCCGGGGTCGGGTCGTGAATCCGCGTTGCGCGCTTGCGCTTCGGTTGGTATTCGCATTTTAAAAATCCAGGATGTAACTCCGATTCCGCACAACGGATGTCGGCCCCCTAAACGGAGGAGAGTATAATTTATGGCTCGTTATAGTGATTCAGTATGCCGCTTATGTCGGCGCGAAGGTTTGAAGTTATTTTTAAAAGGCGATCGTTGCTACACTGAAAAGTGTGCTATCGAGCGTCGTGAATACGGTCCGGGTCAACATGCCCAAAACCGTCGCACCAAACGTTCGGAGTTTGGTGTTCAATTGCGTGAAAAGCAGAAGGTAAAAACTCTGTACGGCGTTCTTGAACGTCAGTTTCGTCGCATTTTTGAACGTGCCGAACGGATGAAGGGTGTAACCGGTGACAACTTGCTTCAGCTTTTGGAAGCCCGCATGGATAATCTTATTTATCGTATGGGTTTTGCCAACTCGCGTTCCGAAGCCCGTTTGCTTATTGGTCAAAATCATTTTTTGGTTAACGGTAAAAAGGTGAATATCCCATCTATTACCTTAAAAGCAGGTGATGTGATTGGCGTGAAGGACAAAAGCCGCAAAGTAACCCGTATTTTGGGTGCTTTGGAAGCGTCCGATCGTCGTGGGGTACCTGAATGGTTGCTTGTTAACAAAGAAAAATTTGAAGGAACTGTAAAGGCTTTGCCTGACAGAGCCCAAATTACCATGCCCATTAATGAAAATCTCATTATTGAGCATTATTCGAAATAAAGTTTTAAGTTTATAAAAAAACCTTTTTTGGAGGAATACTTCATGTCTAGCCTTAACTATAAAAACTGGCGCAGTCTTATTAAACCCAAGTTCTTGGAAATTGAAAATGAGAGTCATACCGGAACTTATGCCAAGTTTACGGCCCGCCCTTTAGAACGTGGCTTTGGTATTACCATTGGTAATTCCATTCGTCGCATTTTGTTGTCGTCCCTTCAGGGTGCTGCCATTGTATCGGTTAAAATTGAAGGTGTGGTGCACGAGTTTTCAACTGTACCTGGTATTAAAGAAGATGTTACCAACATCATCCTTAACTTAAAGGAATTAAAGTTAAAACTGGTAGAAGGTGACAAAGCCACCATTACCTTAAACGCCACAGGCGCAGGTGTTGTCACTGCCGGACAAATTGATACCGGTGGTCGTGTTGAAATTTTAAATCCCGATCATCCTATTGCTACTTTGGGCGAAGATGCCAATCTTACCATGGAAATGCAGGTAAAAATGGGCAAGGGCTATGTTTTAGCCGAAACCAATAAAGATCAGGGTGCTCCCATTGGAACCATTTTTATTGATTCAAACTTTTCTCCCATTGAACGTGTAAATTATTCTGTAACCGATGCTCGTGTGGGTCAGGCTACCGATTACGACCGTTTAACCTTAGAAGTTTGGACCAACGGTGCTGTTTTACCCGAAGATGCAGTTGCTTTTTCGGCTAAAATTTTAAAAGAACAGCTTCAGGTATTTATTAACTTTGAAGAAGGTTTAGAACCCGTTGAAGTAGAAATTAAAGAAGACGAACAAAACAAGATTAACGAGCATTTAAACCGCCGTGTAGACGAATTGGAATTGTCTGTACGTTCTGCTAATTGCCTCCAAAATGCCGAAATTAAATATATAGGCGAATTGGTGCAAAAAACCGAAATGGAAATGCTTAAAACCAAAAACTTTGGCCGTAAGTCCTTAAATGAAATCAAGGAAATCTTGACCGAAATGGGCTTGGGCTTGGGTATGAAAATTGACGGATGGAAACTTCCTACCGACGAAGTTCCCGCTGTTAAGACAGAAGAAATGATTTAAGAAGAAGTGAATAGTGGATAGTTGATAGTGAATGGTAAAAGATTCTTGCCATCCACCATCCACCATCCACCATTTACCTGTTTATATGAGACATAAAGTATCTGGACGTAAGTTAGGGCGTAAAACACAACATCGCTTGGCCATGTTTAAAAATATGGCAGCTTCTCTCATTATGCATGAGCGCATTGAAACCACGCTGCCTCGTGCTAAAGAGTTGCGTTCGTTTGCCGATCATCTTATTACCTTGGGTAAAAAGAATGATTTGGCTGCTCGTCGTCAATCGTTTAACTTTATGCGCTCGCGTGAAGCTGTAGTAAAACTTTTTGATACCTTGGCTCCTCGTTTTGCCGACCGTAACGGTGGGTATACCCGCGTTCTTAAATTAGGCTACCGTCTTGGCGATTCATCGCCCATGGCTATTATTGAATATTTGCCCGGTACCGGTGTTCACGCCGTTCCTAGTGGCGATAAACCTAAAAAAGCAGCAGCTCCCAAAAAGGAAAAGGCCGCTAAAGCGCCTAAAGCCGAAAAAAAGGAAAAAGCTCCCAAGGCCGCTAAAGCTTCTAAAGAAAAGAAGTCGACAAAAAAGAAGTAAAGCTCCATAATCCGGTTTCTTACAGAGCAGCTCATTTGTGATTATATAATGAATCTGCTCAGTATAAAGCAGTCTTTAACGTACCTTAAGTTTTTAACGGATTAGTATGAAGCAGGTTGTGGATGAACGCCGAGCGTTTCTTTTTTTACTGGTTGCATTAGGGGTTGGATTTTTTCTCCTCCTTAAGCCCGTTTTTATGGCTGTAGTGTTAGCCTGTATTGTGGCTATACTTTTATATCCGGCTTACGAGTTTCTTCTTAAAAAATTAAAAAATCGCTCTTATCTTACTTCGTTCATTACCACGTTTTTAACTTTTTTAATTTTGGTGCTGCCGTTTAGTTTGGTTGTTGTTCAAATTATTTCGGAAACGGTAAGTTTTGTTTCTACCCTCGATTTAAACTCATTTTTTTCCACTATTACCAACCAAAATTTTTATCGTGATTATATTGAGCCGCTGTCTACAAAATTAGAAACGCATCTGCATATTACAATTGATGTGCCTGGTCTTATTACGCGCGTAGGTGGCGAAGTAGCGCGTTATGTATACAATTATTCACCTGAGGTATTAGGCCGTACGCTTTCGTTTATGTTTGGTTTTTTTGTGATGCATTTTACTCTCTTTTTTGTACTCATTGAGGGGAAAAATCTTATCCGTATTCTGCTCGATTTATCTCCCATTTCTGGAAAGTACGAAGATAGGCTTCTTTCAGAAAGCCAAAATATGATTTACGCTACCGTATATGGTTATTTGCTAACGGCCTTAGTTCAAGCCGGACTCGCTTGGATTGGTTTTGGTATTGCTGGCGTAAAAGCGCCTCTGGTATTTGCAACTCTTACGTATTTTATGTCGCTTGTGCCTATTATTGGTGCAACGTCGGTATGGCTGCCCGTTGGGCTTACCTTGCTTGCGATGGGGGATACCAAATGGGGTTTGTTTATTTTAATTTACGGAGCTGTACTCATTTCGGGAGTAGATAATATTATTAAACCCCTTATTATGCGGGGCAAAGCCAAGGTTCATATTTTACTTATTTTCTTTTCGTTATTTGGAGGTATTAGTTTGTTTGGGCCTATTGGTATTTTGTTTGGTCCAGTAATAATGGCATTATTTTTAGCGAGTGTAAGAATTTATAGAGAAGATTTTGTTAAATAGTTTTGCTTAGGATTGAAAGGGAAAGTCATGACAAAAGCAAAAATTTTAATTGCGGATGACGATGCTGATTTAGTGGAAATAATTGCTATGCGGTTAGCAAATAATAACTACGGCATTTTGAAAGCCTATCAGGGTATTCAAGCTGTAGAAGTGGCCCAAAAAGAAAAGCCAAATTTAATTTTGCTCGATTGGCAAATGCCCTACGGTAAAGGTTCAGCTGTATTAGAAATGCTGCGAGAAAATGAAGAGACCATGGATATTCCGGTAATTATTTTAAGCGGTGTGAGTGAATCGGGCATGGAAGAAGTGATGAAAAGTTATAAGGTAAAATATTTTATACGCAAACCTTATAACGATAAAGAACTTCTTAATTTAATTGAGCAGTCGTTAGCTTAATTTTTTTATACCTTATAAAATATAGTTTTCGTCCCATATCCTTCCATTTTTTTTCAAAAAAGGTTTCAGTTAATTCGGGCAGGGTATCAGTGTATTCCAGAGGGGCTAGTGTATTTGTAAGCCAAGGAACCTGTTTTAAATTTTCCATCACCCAACGTGCATAAGGCTCATCATCGGTGGCATGTAAAAACAAACCACCTGGTTTTAAAAGATTGGCTAAAATCCATAAAAACTTAAGATTTAAAAGACGGCGAAAAGCATGCCGGTCTTTGGGCCAGGGGTCGGGAAAAAGTACCATGATTTGCTCAAAAGTTTCAGCTTTAGCATATTGCGGTACAATCAAGCGCGCATCGCCACCCCATAAACTGATATTGGTGAGTTTTTTCTTTTCAATCCGAGGGATCATCTTGGTAAAACGCTTTTTGCCAATTTCTACCGCTACAAATTTTTTATCGCGATATTCCGATGCTTTTTCAAGCAAGAGATCTCCACGGCCGGGCCCAATTTCCAAAATATCACCTGTTAAGACGGTAAGTCCCTCGGGGTAATGACGGATGTCTTTGGTAAGGTCATGTGCAAAGGGAAAATCCCTTTCTTTAGCCATGGGGGTAGGTATCAAACCCATCTGGTGAGTTCAAGGGAGATTATCCTCGCGGATGAAACTTTTTATGCACATCCAACAAATGCTTGCGGCTCACATGTGTGTAAATTTGTGTGGTAGAAATATCGGCATGTCCCAACATTACCTGAACCGAGCGTAAATCGGCGCCGCCTTCCAGTAAATGCGTGGCAAACGAATGGCGCAGGACGTGGGGGCTGATGGGGGTTTTAATACCGGCCAGTCTTGCCTGTTTTTTAAGGCTTATCCAAAAGTTTTGGCGGGTTAATCCATCGCCATGAATGCCTAAAAATAAAAAGTTGGAACGTTTGCTTTTTAAGAGTTGTGGGCGGTAGTTTTCACAATAATCTTTTAGGGCGGCTATGGCAGCACTCCCAATAGGGACCACGCGTTCTTTAGAACCTTTGCCGTAGGCTATCAAATAACCTCCATTTAAATTTACATGATTCATCTCTAGGTTTACCAGTTCCGACACGCGGATACCGGTTGCGTACAAAAGCTCCAGCATGGCGCGATTACGATGATGCCAGGGTTCGTCTTGCGTTTTTTCCTGCAGCAATAAATTGATTTCTTGCAAGGTTAAAAACTTGGGGAGCTTTTTTTCAAGACGGGGATGTTCCAAATTTTGTGTTACATCTACCGTCACTATCTTTTCACTTATTAAAAATTTAAAAAAATTACGGAGGGTGGTTAAATTGCGGGCTAAGGTACGGGTGCGCAAATCGGCCTTTTTACGGCTCCGTAAAAAAGACAGCACCTGACTATCGGTAATGTCATGAGCTAAGGGTTCTGGCTTAGAATGAGCCGTAAGATGAAGGATAAAGAGATTAAGATCATTGCGATAAGCTTCAATTGTTTTAGAGGAAAGACCTCGCTCTACCGTGAGGAAGCGGAGATAGTGATCGGCAGCCTGACCTACAAGCATTAGAAACTTACCCGAAAGTTGGCACCCTGAATGGCGCTAATAGAAAAATTAAAGTCTTGGCTAATTTGAACATTATTAATGTTATTGTTCATATCGGTCAGTGTTTGGTTAAGCTCATGCATTTCGTCTTTAAAGTTGGAGGGTAAAGGCTTAACTTTATCTTTGGGTTCCGAAATTTTTGTAGATTCCATCGGTTTGGAGCGGTGCATGGATTGACCTGTAGCGAGAGCATTGAAGCTTACAAGTACAAGGCCTAAAGTAAGATAGGCAGCCATTCTTTTCATAACCATACCTTCTTTATAACGGACAGATCAGATGACGCTTTATATTAGCGCTATCTTTTTTAAAAATTCAAGATTAAAAACCTTGGCAGGCAAAGTTTTTATTGAGAACGCTAGTGATGTTACTTTTATGCCGATTAGTAGAGCCCAAGGGCTTATTTTTTGTTTGACGATATGACGCACTACGACAGAAAAGATAAGTTTTATCAAATGGCTAAAGAAGAGGGGTATCCTTCAAGAGCTGCTTATAAATTGATAGAACTCAATAAAAAATATCGCATTTTAAAGACGGGAAATAGCATCATCGATTTAGGTTGTGCTCCGGGTGGGTGGCTTAAAGTACTCAATGATGCTCCCTTATTTAAGGTTCAGGGGGTTGTGAAAGTGGTGGGGGTAGACTATGCACCTATTACTTTTACTCCAAGGCAAGAAGTGGCTTATATACAAGGGGATTTTACTAAGAAAGAAGTGCGAGAACAGACTCTTAAAACCCTGGGCGGGAAGGCTCATTGGGTGATAAGCGACATGGCACCCAAGCTTACCGGCATTAAATTTAAGGATATGGCCGACTCGTACGAGCTGGTGCGCATTGCTTTGGACTTTGCTTTTTTAGCCTTACAAAAAGGGGGAGGTTTTATCTGTAAAATCTTCCCCGGACCCGATGCGGTTGAGATTATTAGGGATATGAAACGCAATTTTGAGCGCTTTACCCAAGTCAATTTAGATAGTACCCGTAAAACCTCCGATGAAACCTACCTGGTAACCCAAGGTTTTAAAGGGCGCAAAGATTAAACAAATCACCTCAATATTGTCATGTTTTGATTGATATTATGCGTCCTTGTGCGATAGATGACACATATGCTTAAAGTGCTGGAAACCTTGGGTCGTTATCTGCTGGTGGAGACTATTGCCAGTGGTGGGATGGCCACGGTTTATCGTGCCAAGCTGCATGGGGTGGAAGGTTTTGTTAAAGATGTGGCTATCAAAAAAATTCTTCCGCACTGGGCCGAAAATGATGAGTTTATTAAAATGCTGGTGGATGAAGCCAAGGTTTTGGTTCATTTAAACCACGCCAATATTGTTCAGGTTTACGAACTGAATCGCGACGATAATATTTATTACATAGTTTTGGAATTTGTAGATGGTTTTGATTTGCGCAAAATCACCAATCGACTGGATATCACGCGCCAAAAAATTCCCGTTCCCCTTACTCTCTACATTATCGAAAAAATATGCATGGGTCTTATGTACGCCCATGAAAAAAAGGATGGTGAAAGCCATGGTTTGGGTATTGTCCATCGTGATATTTCACCGCAGAATATTTTAATCAGTTTAGATGGTGACGTAAAAATTACCGATTTTGGTATTTCCAAAATTATGGGCAAGGCGGGTGATACCACGGCGGGGACGCTTAAGGGGAAATTTACCTACATGTCTCCCGAGCAAGCGCAAGGCCATCCGGTAGACCCGCGCAGCGATATTTTTTCTTTAGGCATTATTTTTTACGAATTAGTCACAGGGCACCGTTTATTTAAGGGGATTAACGATATTGAAATATTAAATGCGGTTCGCAATTGCGCTATTGAACATAAATATTTAGATGAAGCCGGTATTGACGACAAATTAAAATCTATCATCCTTAAAACGTTGGCTCAAAATCCTGATGATCGCTATGCTAGTGTGCGTCTTTTATACCGTGATTTACGTGAATACCAGTTTGAGAAGCGCTATGTATCAACTTCGCTAGAAGTTAAATATTTTTTGCAGGATCTCTTTGGCGCAGAATTATTGGAAAAAACAAAAAAGCACCGCGAAGAATCTCGCTCTACCGTTATTCACGATTTAACCCGCTTGGATGTGGCCGATGTGTCGCGCAAAACGCGGGTTTTGGTAAAATCAAACTTGTCGGACCCGTCTGAAGCGCAGGACAAACCGGGTAGGTTGAGCTGGAAGAAAGAGGCAATTGTTGCTGCCGGTGTTTTGTTGGTAGCGCTTTTAAGTGTGTGGCACTTTTTTAAAAAAGTACCACCGGCCTTGCCGGAAACTGCAGCTGTAGTGCCGCCACTCATAGCGGCGCCTGCTGTGGAGCGTCCCGAACCTAAAGTGCCTAAACCTGTTTTTAATGCCCGTGTTCTGGTTACGGTAGAACCGGCTAGCGCCAGTGTAGAATTAACACAGGGCAAAGAAAAAATTAAATTAACACCAGGCCAGTGGGTTACTCTGGAAAAACTTACCGACAATCAGGAGTATACTTTGAGTGTTTTTCACCCCGAGTATAAAAGCCGTCAGGAAAAAATTGTGCTGAACGCTACTCAGAATGAAATTCAAAAAACATATACTCTCGAAAAATTGGAAACCGGTTTTATCACGGTTTCTGCGTTGCCGTGGGGAAAGGTGTTTTTAGGAGGGGTAATCCGTGGCAGTTCCACGCCACTGCGTTCTCAAAAAGTGCCGGTTGGAACGCATACGCTTTCTATTGCCAGCCCCGATGGTAAAATTAAATCGTCTACACGTGTAAGCATTTCTAAGGCTAAAAGTGTGCGGTGCCAGGTTAATTTTTCCCAAAAAACCGAAGATAAAAAAGCTCCCGCTATTTTGTGTCAGGATTCGTAAATTAACTTGTAAGTACTTGGGACTTTTGAGATAAAGGGAAACCGTGAAAAAGTTTCTTTCTCTTATTCTTTTAGCTTTTATTGTTTCCTGCACTTCTTCCCATAATAACCTCAAGCTTCCCGTTAAAGAAATTCATCTTAAAAACGGTTTAACCGCGCTGTTGGTTAGTCGGCCGGGTGCTCCTGTGTTTTCGGCTTATATCCGCATCAAGGTAGGCAATATTGAGGAATCTAAAGGGGCATCAGGCTTGGCTCATTTTTTTGAGCACATGGCTTTTAAGGGGACAACTACGATTGGTACCTCTAATTACGCCGCCGAAGAGCCTGTTTTAAAAGAAATGTTTTCTGTGGGAGCCGATCTTGTAGAGGCTAAAAAAGAGGGCAGATCCGATGTTAGTGCTCTTGAAGAAAAACTTCATGCCCTAGAAGTTCAACATCAGCAACTTATCAATCAAAACGAATTTGTACGTATTTATCAACGCAATGGTGGCGGAGATATTAATGCTACCACCTCTAACGATTTTACCAGTTATTTTGTATCGCTGCCGGCCTCTAAACTAGAATTATGGGCCTATATGGAAAGCGAGCGTCTTAAACATCCTGTACTGCGTGAATTTTTTAAGGAGAGGGATGTTGTGGCCGAAGAACGCCGTATGCGTTACGATAATAATCCCGATGGTAAATTGTATGAAGCATTTTTAGATACAGCTTTCGATTCAAGCCCCTATAAAATTAATGTGATTGGGTATCCACAAGAAATTCAACAATACACCTACGATAAGGCTATGGAGTTTCGTAACCGCTATTATATTCCGCAGCGTATTGTAATTGGTTTGGCTGGTAGTTTTGACGTAAAAGAAGCTGAACAATATATTGAAAAATACTTTGGTGATCTTCCTGCTGCAGCATCTGATACAATTTTGGAAAACAAGCCACAAATTTTAGATAATTCTTTTCCTCGTACCAAAGTTTTAGAAGGTCCGGATACAGCCCGTTTTTATATGGGTTTTCATCGTCCTGCACACCCTCATTCTGATGATGAAAAGTTTGATATGATGCAGGGAATTTTATGTGATGGCCGTACCTCGCGTTTGTTTAAAGTTTTAGTTACCGAAAAGAAAATGGCGTCCGGGATTGATTGTTACAGTTCCTTGCCGGCCTCCCGCTTAGATGGGCTTTTTACCATTTACGCGTCGCCACTTCCTGGTTTTACCAACAACGATATTCAAAAAGTGGTGTTAGATGAGATGGAAAAAATAAAACAAGAAGGAGTAAAGCCCGAAGAATTGGCCAGGGTTAAAAATAAAATGGATTCCGATATGATTTGGTCGCTGAAGTCTAATATGGGACTGGCTACCTTAGTGACGTTTTATCAAAGCTTAAGCAACGACTGGAAATATTTATATAAAATGCAGGAAAAGATACATGCTATTACCAGCAATGATTTAAAAAGTGTGGCGCAAACCTATTTTGTGCCAGGCCGCATGGTGACCGTGAAAATGGAGCAGAAAAAGTGAAAAAACTTTTGTACGTTATTATTATCTCTATCTTGTGGGGTTCTCCCTTTGCCCGTGCCTTGGATGAAACAGTAGCGCGACTGGAGCAAAAACCTGTTCCTTCCTTTGAAGCGCCTGATGTTCCTACCTACACTTTTCCCAATGGCCTTCAATTATTTTATTACCCCAATCGTGAACTTCCTGTTTTTGAGGCTCAACTTCTTATTAATGTGGGTGCTATTCACGAAGATCCTCAAAAGCTAGGTTTACTGACTTTACTCACGTCGTCTATACGCATTGGTGGTACATCCAGTTATACTCCCAATCAGGTAGATGAGGAACTTGAAAAAATTGCGAGTGATATTGATGTTGGAGCCTCACGGGAGAGTACGGTATTTAAGATGTCGTGTTTAACCAAAGATGTAGATCAGACGCTTAAAATATTTTTTGAAATGCTTAAAACACCCCGACTTGACGCCGAACGCGTAGAACTGGTGCGTACGCAAATGCTGGATGCTATCACGCATCGCAATGAAGAGCCCGAAAGTATTACCGATAGAGAGTTTGCTCAAATGCTGTATGGCGATAAAAGCGAATGGGTTCGTATTTATAATGAGACTACAGCAAAAAATATTAGCGTAGACGATATGAAGGCTTTTATAGCCAATTATTTTACGCCCGGTAATATGCGTATTGCCGTATCATCTCAATTAACAATGGAAGAGGTGATAGAAAAGCTAAAGCCATTTATGGAAGGTTTTAATGCGGCAGGTAAAACGAAACCGTTTGTGGCACCCGTTCAAAAAACATGGGGCAAAAAACTGGAGATTATCGATTTACCCGTGAACCAATCCAATATCATGATGGGGCATTTTGGTGAAAAGCGTTTTAACCCCGATAAATATGCGCTTATTTTGGGAAACTATGTGTTGGGTGGATCCACATTTGGTTCGCGTTTGGGTTCGCGTATTCGTACTACCTTGGGTTTGGCATATTCTATTTATTCGCAATTTGAATTTGATACCGACTATGGCACTTTTGCCATTTCTACCAGTACCAAAACGGGTTCTACAACTCAGCTTATTGAAGAATCAAAAGCAACCATTCACGATATTTTGGAAAAAAACCCTATAACAGATGCTGAAATTAATTTTGCTCGTCAGTCCATTTTAAACCAGCTTGTATTTCAACTAGACGATCCCTATAAAATTGCCGTTACCGATATGCAGTATGATTTTTACGCGTATCCCAAAAAATATCTTAACATTTATCAAAAAGGTATTTTAGGTGTTACCTCAGACGATGTGGCTCGTGTATTAAAGCAGTATGTGCGTCCGGACGATTTTGAGATTTTAATTGTGGGAAATAAGAAAGAGATTGTGGGTTTGGATAAGTTAGGAGAAGTTGTGAGTAGGCCCCTGGATGATCAATAGTAAAGTGAATGGTGGATAGTGGATAGTGGATGGTGAAGATTGTTTTTTACCATTAACCATCCACCATTAACCATCCACTTCTGCCAAATGAAAGACGAAGGGTATTTTCAGTTTAGTTTAGGGCAAATCATGATGGCGGTGGTAACACTGGTTGTGATGGGTATTGTGGTGTTTTATGTAGGGGCACGTTTTGGTCCCAAACTTTTATGGGGCATCAATATAGATTTTTCTCGCCAGCACGCTATTTTACCTCAGGAAATTCCGGAAGAAGAATTAAAAAAGCTTATTGCCGAGCATAAAGATCAGTTTAAACTGACATTTTATGACGAGTTAGAAAGGGAAAAGCAAAATTTAGAAATGAAGGATGCCGAAAAGCCTTTTGTGCCATTGCCCGCCGACGCGATTAAAGAAGAGGCGGTTCCTAAAGAAGAAAACAAAGTTCTTGAAAAAACAACGGCCGAAGGACCTGCTATGGAAACGCCCAAAAAAGACGAGCCTGTAATACCCTCTGTTTCTAAACCAGTACCCGCGCCTGCAACTACGCCAGTAAAAGTGGCAGAAAAAGAAATTCCTCTTCCTAAAAAAGAAGAGGTAAAAAAGTCCGAACCTGTTTTGGTAAAAGCGCCTCCAGTTGAAGTGAAAGCAGAAGACATAATTCCGGAAAATAAGCCCAAAAGCTACACGCTGCACGTGGGGCAATATACCGACATTAAAAAAATGGAAAAAATGCAGGAGCGTTTAGAAAAAGGTGGTTACAAAACCATACAAAAAAGTTTTCAATCGTCTTCAGGCGAAACCGTGTATGTCTTGCAAATTGGACAATATGCTTCGCAGGATATAGCGGAAAAAACCAGTCAGAATATCCGTAAGAATTTCATGGTGATATCTCAAGTAGTGGAGAGATGATTATAGGATTGACACTATATGACAATATATATAGTGTCACTTTTATGTCGCGTAAAAAAATATCCACAACGGTTTATATTACTGAGGAGCAAAATGAGTTGCTCAAGGCCTTAAATGAAAAAACAAAAGTGCCTATTGCCGAGTTTATTAGACAGGGCATTGATATGATTTTGGAAAAAAATAAAAAAGAACTTCCCGGGCAGTTATCCTTAATTGATAATTCCAAGTAAACAGATTAGATACACACCATGGTAGACGTTTCACATCGCCGTAATTTTTGTATTATTGCTCATATCGATCACGGTAAATCCACTTTGGCCGATCGCCTTATTGAAAAAGCCGGACGCCTAGAAGCGCGCCAGATGAAAGAGCAGATGCTCGATTCGATGGAACTGGAACGTGAACGCGGTATTACCATTAAAGCCAGTTCGGTGCGTCTTACTTATCGTGCTAAAAACGGTGAAGATTACGAATTTAACCTGATCGATACGCCCGGACATGTGGATTTCCAATACGAAGTATCGCGCAGCTTGGCGGCCTGTGAAGGGGCGCTTCTTGTTGTAGACGCAGCCCAAGGCGTTCAGGCGCAAACTCTGGCCAATGTGTACTTGGCACTCGATCAAAATTTGGAAATTATTCCTATTCTTAATAAAATCGATTTACCCGCTGCCGATCCCGTACGTATTTCCAAACAAATAGAAGATGTTATTGGGTTACCAACCGATAATGCTATTCATGCCAGTGCTAAAAGCGGCATTGGTATTGAAGAAATTTTAGAAGCCGTTGTGCAGTATGTGCCGCCGCCAAAAGGCAAAGAAGATAAGCCTCTTAAAGCATTGGTGGTGGATAGCTGGTTTGATAGTTATCAGGGTGCCGTGATGCTGGTACGTGTGGTGGATGGGCAGATTAAAGTGGGCGATAAAATTAAGCTCATGCACATGAATAAAGATTACGAAGTGCTTAAAGTGGGGGCTTTTGCGCCGCAGCCGGTGTCGTTTCCCGTTTTGGCTACTGGTGCTGTAGGCTTTGTGGTGGCTGGTATTAAGGAAATTAGAGATACCAAAATTGGTGATACTATTACCTCCGTTTCTAATCCTGCAACGGAGATGCTACCTGGCTTTCGTGAAATTAAACCCATGGTGTTTTGTGGTATTTATCCGGTTGAATCGCATCAATACGAAGATTTAAAAGACTCACTCGAAAAATTGCGTCTTAATGACAGCTCCTTTAGCTTTGAGCCCGAAACTTCGGGGGCTTTGGGTTTTGGATTTAGATGCGGCTTTTTGGGATTGTTGCATATGGAAATTGTGCAAGAGCGTTTGGAACGTGAATATAATCTTGCGCTTATATCCACATCGCCCACGGTGAAATATCAGGTATATTTAACCGATGGTACCATGGAAGAAATTGAAAACCCGTCGTTTATGCCCGAACCTACTGCCATCGATCACATGGAAGAACCGTATATTGACGTGCATATCCATGTGCCCAGCGATTTTGTGGGTAATATCATCCAGTTGTGCGAAGCGAAACGAGGTATTCAGCAAAAAATTGATTACATCACAACAGACCGTGTGGTGGTGCATTACGAGATGCCGTTCCCGGAAATTATGTTCGATTTTTACGATAAATTAAAATCGGTAACCAAAGGTTATGCGTCGGTAGATTACGAATTAACAGGCTTTAAGGCATCCAATCTGGTTAAACTCAATATTTTAGTAAATGACGAACCGGTGGATGCACTCTCCATCATCGTTCATAAAGATAACTCGTATTACCGCGGGCGCGAGCTGGTAAAAAAATTACGTGAAATCATTCCCAGGCAGCAGTACGAGGTGGCTATTCAGGCGGCCATTGGTTCCAAAATCATCGCGCGAGAAACGGTGAAAGCATTACGTAAAGATGTTATCTCCAAATGCTACGGGGGTGATATTACGCGTAAACGCAAACTGCTCGAAAAACAAAAAGAAGGTAAAAAGCGTATGAAGCAGGTGGGGCATGTGGAGATTCCGCAAGAGGCTTTTTTGGCTGTGTTGAAAATCGATTAGGGGGCATTATGAAAAAAAATATTATCCGCGAATATGCGGAAGCACTTATTACTGCCGTACTCTTGGCTTTTGTGATTCGCTCCTTTATTATTGAACCTTACAAAATTCCGTCTAAATCCATGGTTCCCACTTTGCTTGTAGGTGATCATATCTTCGTTAATAAATTTGTCTACGGCTTGCGCATTCCGGGTACCGAAAAGTGGATTGCCAAATTTAGTGAGCCTAAGCGTGGTGAAGTTATTGTTTTTATTTACCCCGAAGACAAAAGCCTCGATTTTATTAAACGTGTTGTAGGACTTCCAGGAGATCACATTCGTGTTCACGATGGTGTTTTATATATTAACGATCAAAAAATTGCCTCGGTAGATCTGAATATTACAGGTGTAGATCCGGACGATCATCGCAAGCTTATTGTATCCGATGCCGAATCACTGCAGGCGCCTGATGTTTTAAAGAAAGTGCCTTTTTCGCGCGGTTACGAAAACTACCAGGTTAAAATTGAGGATATGATGGGGTATCAGCATTTAATTCAAAGAAGTCGTTTAATGCCAAACGATACTGAGGTTGATTTGGTGGTGCCCGAAAATCATTTCTTTGTGATGGGAGATAATCGTGATCAAAGTGCCGATAGCCGCGTGTGGGGCTTTGTGCCGCGTGAAAATTTAAAAGGAAAAGCTCTTTTTATTTGGTTATCGCTTGATGATGACTTGGGCGGCATTCGCTTAAAGCGTTTTGGCAAAGGGATTATTTAAAATAATTTTTAGAAATGATAAAAACGGCCTACTCTTTCAATAAGGAGCAGGCCGTTTTTGTTTAAAGAGCTTCTACGTAGTAATCAATATCGCGAGGAAAACGGCGCCATTGTCCATTGTGCTCTACCAAAATATCGCTTTGAGGGGAAATCAGCAATTCTGTGCCCGATACAATGGGTTGAGGAGGGATAAACTCAATACGCACCCCATTGGGCAAAATTGTTTTTGAGTATTTTCCTACCAGCGGCCCCTGGCTATCTTCAATATAGAGCTGATTGATATGACGGGCGTTAGTAATCCCTTCAATTGTGACGGTTACCATCCCCTGCATGGCACAGGCATAAATATTGGGATAAGATTTTACACTATCTACACCCATGGCATTGGTGATGATGCCATATTGGGTACACGGCGAGTCGGCCACTTGTGCATCGGCTACAGTGGCCGGTTGTGAATCAAACAAGAAGGCCGCAGGACGGGCCTGGGCCCTAAGGGATAAGGTAAGTGCTATCAAGGCGGTTAATACAGTTATTTTTGTTTTCATAAAGTCTCCTTTGGTTAGTACGACATGCCCATGCAGGATTATCGGAAAAAAAAGTGCGTAAGTTGCGTGGAGGGGGGATATTCCGTATTCTTCAAGAATACAAAAAAAGATTACCCATTAATAAAGCACGCCCGCTCTAAGCATTAACAAGGAGATATTTATGCGTGTTTTTCTTATATTATTGATATGTCTAGTTTTGGTAAAACCGGTATGGGCTGATGAGGCTAAACGCTGGGAAGCTGGTGTATTTACAGGGTTTGGTGGTGGTGCTGTGACTGCTTTAGAAGATATTTTTGATACCGAGGATGCAAGGCTGGGTTATTTGTTTAACAATCTAAATGGTTATATAGCCCATTATTTTTCTCCTTATTTTGGTCTTCGTCTATCTGCTGGAGTAGATCTTTATCATAGCCTCGATTTAGACTATAGTTTTTTTATGCCATCAGGTGACTTGGATGCTATGATCCATTTTACAAAATCACCCACACAATTTGATCCTTATGTATTGGTAGGCGGAGGGTTTCCGCGTATTGTGCATGCTGGTTTTGGTAATAGGTTTACGGTGGGTAAAAATATTCATCCTTTTGTGGAGGTAGTAGGCAGTACGTTTTTAACGTGGGATTACCGTGGTGAAGTACGAGCGGGCGTGGGGTTTTCGTTTTAAGCTATCTAATTTTGGTTAAGATTTAAATGTTTTAAATACCTTGGAGTTGTTGCACAAATTTCCCGTGCGTGAGATATCAAAAACATCTTTTAAGTTAGCCAGATTAATACCTGTATCAAAACCTTCGTTTTCTAAAAAATAAACCAGATCTTCCGTGGCTAAATTGCCACCGGCACCCGGAGCGTAGGGGCAGCCGCCTAAGCCGCCGATAGAACTATCAAACGAACGAATCCCTCTTGTTAAACCGTAGGCCACGTTAGAAAGGGCTGTTGCATAGGTATCATGACAATGCATGGCAAAAATATTTTTTGCAAAATGTCGTTCGTCAAAAAGATCTAAAAGATTTTTCCAGTCTTTAGGGGTGCCAACGCCAATAGTATCGCCTAGAGAATATTGCGAAAAACCAAGCCCCTCGGTTTTTTCAATAATATCCAAAGTGTGCTTAGCTTGCATGGGGCCATCGTATGGGCAAGCAATAACGGTAGAAATATAAAGACGTAATTTAATTTCGCGGTGATGAGTGGGAGTTTTGCTAAAATCGGTAATAATAGTATAGCCTTCATCACGCAAGTATTCTACGCACTCGGCAATAACATCCAAACTTTTATACACACCCATGCCAATATTTTTTTGGTTAAACGTTTCGCTAGCAGCTGTAAAAAATGCGATTTGAGTTATTTTTTGAGCGAGTGCGTTTTTGAGCCCATGCAAATTAGGAACTAAATACCAGAGTTTTTGATGGAGCGGGGTAAGCTGGTGAGCAATTTCGTCTGTGCCTTGCATGGCAGGTACTTTAGCCGGGTTTACAAAAGCACCTGCCTCAATATGATGAAAACCAATGCTTACCAGTTTTTGAATAAGTTTTATTTTTTGATCAACGGATAAATGTTCCTTAACATTTTGTAATCCGTCTCTAGGGCCTACTTCGATGATGTTGATTTTTTCGCGCATAGATGAAGAGTAACCCCCTCCAGCTCCCCCTTAACTTAAGGGGGAGGGTAAGAAAGTCCTCCTCCCTTAAGTTAAGGGAGGAGATAGAGGTGGGTTAGTCTGCCCACTTCGGTTTTCTTTTCTCAAAAAAAGCTTTCATGCCTTCTTGGCCTTCATCGGATGAACGCAGTTTTGCCAGCATGCTGGCTACATATTTCATTTTATCGGGCCACGTTTTATTAGGCAAGGTACAGAAATAAGTTTTTACTTCCTTTAGAGCATTGGGAGAGTTTTGTAAAATTTCTTTTGTAATCCCTTGAGCTTTACTTATTAACTCTTCTGCATTTGCTGCTACATCGTGAATAAGATTTATGGCTTTGGCATTTTCTGCTGTAAATCGCTCGCCAGTAATAAATAGTTTGCGAGCTTGAGATTCACCAATTTTATCGATGACAAAAGGGCCAATGACAGCCGGAATGAGTCCTAATTTTACTTCTGAGAAGCTGAACAAACAGTCGGCTGTTGAAAGAACAATATCCGAAGCACTAATTAAACCCAAAGCTCCACCCATGGCCATACCGTGTACTAAAGTGATAATGGGTTTAGAGCCGGAAAGCATGGTTTCCAGAAGTTCTGCTAGCTTTAAGGCATCTTCTGCATTTTTTTCGGGTGTATAGGTGGCACTTTTTTTCATCCATTCCAAATCGCCGCCAGCACTGAATACTTTTCCTTCGCCATTTAAAATGATGGCGCGTGTTCCTCTATCCGCAAAAGCTGCTTTAAAAGCATCTGTCAGTTCGAGGATGAGCGTGTCATTAAAGGCATTTCGTACATCGGGACGGTTTAGGGTGATGGTGGTGATTTGATTTTGATTGGTAATTTTAAGTGTGTTCATAATATCTACCTCCCCTGACCCCTCCTTACAAAGGAGGGGAACCCCGATTCATTCCTCCCCTTTGTAAGGGGAGGTTAGATGGGGTAGCCTCTACATTCTAAATAATCCAAACGGCCCGTCAAAACTGGGATTGCCATAACGGCAAGCATCTAACGATAACCCTAACACAGCGCGTGTATGCCGTGGGTCAATAATACCATCGTCCCACAATCGGCTGGTGCTGAAGTAGGGCGAACCATCGTGTTCGTAACGTTCTAAAATAGGGGTACGGATTGCTTCGATTTCTTTCTCTGTTAATTTTTTACCTTGCTTGTTTAACTGTTCAATTTTCACCGTGGAAAGAACACTTGCCGCTTGCTCTCCACCCATTACTGAAATACGGCTATTGGGCCACATAAAAAGCATGCGGGGTCCAAAAGCGCGGCCGCACATGCCGTAATTACCGGCGCCATAAGAACCACCAATAATCACGGTAAATTTTGGAACGCGTGTTGTAGAAACAGCCGTTACCATTTTAGCGCCATGCTTGGCTATTCCCTCAGCTTCGTATTTTTTACCCACCATAAAGCCCGTAATATTTTGCAAGAAAACAAGAGGGATATGACGTTGATTGCAGAGCTCAATAAAATGGGCTGCTTTTTGAGCGGATTCACTAAAGAGAACACCGTTGTTAGCCAAAATTCCTACTTCAAAACCCATGATGTTGGCAAAACCTGTTACAAGAGAATTGCCATAATGTTGTTTAAATTCGTGAAACTCCGATCCGTCAACAAGGCGGGTGATGATTTCGCGGACATCAAATTGCTGATTTTTATTTTTAGGCAAAATCCCCAAAATTTCGCTCGGATCGTGTAAAGGATTGGCGAAAGATGAAGAGGGTGTATAGAGAGAATGTTTCTTCCGTCCTAAATGGCTCACAATATCACGTGTAATCATCAGCGCATGTGTGTCGTTATCGGCATAATGGTCGGTTACGCCACTTTGCTTACAATGTACATCCGCACCGCCCAAATCTTCGGCTGTTACCACTTCACCGGTAGCAGCTTTTACCAGGGGAGGGCCTGCTAAAAAGATGGTACCCTGATTTTTTACGATAACCGATTCGTCGCACATGCTGGGAACATAAGCCCCCCCCGCAGTACACGAACCCAGGACTACAGCAATTTGTGGAATCCCTTTGGCAGACAAACGCGCTTGGTTATAGAAAATGCGTCCAAAATGATCTCGATCAGGAAATACATCGGCTTGTAGTGGTAAAAAAGCTCCACCGCTATCTACCAAATAAATACAGGGTAAGTTGTTTTCGTAGGCAATTTCCTGGGCCCTTAGGTGCTTTTTTACGGTCAGTGGAAAATAAGTGCCGCCTTTAACCTTGTAGTTGTTGGCTACAATCATCACCGTGCGGTTACATACCTGGCCAATACCGGTTACAATTCCTGCCCCGGGAGCTTCGTTATCGTATTGATCAATAGCGGCTAAAGTAGAAAGCTCTAAAAAAGCAGAATCCGGATCTAGGAGTGTTTTTATCCGCTCTTTAACAGAAAGCTTTTTGCCCGTGGCGTCGGCTATATTTTGGGCGTTTTCAACGATTAATTTTTTATTATCTAAATCCAAAATGAGTGATTGATGAAAAGTATAATTTTCCTTATAAGAATTGGACTCAGGCGAGATTTTTGACTTTAGAATCATACTAGACCTCTACATGTCTTTTGAGCGATCTTCAAGTGTTTTGCTTGGTTGTTTCAAGGAGTCTAAACCCCTATTATGAGTCGTAAAAAATCCATTTTTGAGAACCTTTTTCGTAAAATAATTCCTTATTCGTGGTTGATTATTATCTTTGTTGTGGTTCTTACGGCGCTTAGCGCTCAGCGTGGTATCAAACTCTTGTCATCTATTAATACCAATTTACAGGCACTTTTGCCCGACGACTATCCCAGTGTAAAAGTAGCGCGTGATATTAAACAAAAATTTTCTAAAAAACAAAAGGGCAACAATGTGGTGGTTGTGATCGATTCGCCTTTTCAAGAGGTAAACGAGCGTGTTGTTACCGATATGGCGACTTATCTTAAAAAAAATCCGGCAATTTTTGATGTGAAGTATTTAAATGAAAACTATGAGTTTTCAAAAGATCACAAACTGTTATTTTTAGATTATGAAGATCTGGAAAAAATTCGTGATAAAATAAAACGCAGAATTCAGCAGGAAAAACTGGGTGGGTTATATATTGATTTGGGAGGAGATGATCATAAAAAGGAATCCCTCGATTTTGACGATTTATCTAATAAATATGCCGGTTATATCAATAGTGCCCGTTCACCTTTTGTAGCTAATTCAGATGGTACTATTTTATACATGAAGGTGTATCCTGATCCTGAAAAAACGAGTCTAAAATATTATAGTGGTTTTTTTAAGGAGATTGAAAAGTCTTTAAAAAATTTTCCTCTTAACGAATATGGAAATGATATTCATGTAAGTTACGCGGGCTCCATTTTAACTAAAGTAAATGAATATAACTCGCTTATTAGCGATTTAACGCGCGCGGGGCTTGTTTCAACCATCGGCATTTTTATTATTCTCTTTATTTATTTTAGAAGGTTTATCGCCGTATTTATCACTTTTATCCCATTAATTACCGGTATTTTGCAGGGCTTTGCCTTTTGCTCCTTTTTTGTAGATAGCCTAAATGTGGTAACCTCCTTCTTATTTTCTATTTTATGTGGCCTAGGCATTGATGTGGGGATTCACATGATGGACCGCTATTTAGATGATCGTTATCATGGTATTAGTCAAGCAGACGCCTTAGTTAATGTTTTTACTAAAACGGGCAAAGCTTCAACAACCAGTGTTCTTACAACATGTGCCAGTTTTTTTATTTTAGTAATCAACGATTTTAAAGGTTTTTCCGAATTTGGTTTTATTGCCGGTACGGGTTTATTGATTGTCCTTTTAAACTACATCATTTTTTTCCCGCCCTTGCTTTTATATTGCGAAAAAATAAAACTGCTCAATCTTAAAAAAGGCCATAAAGCGTCTACACATAAGAAATTTGAAGCGTTGCCACATTTTCCTGGCTATAAAAAAGTACTTGTTGGAGGAGTAATTATTTTTATTATCAGTTGTATGCTTTTGCCAAAAATTGGTTTTGAATGGAATTACGGGATTCTTAAGTTTAAAGACGAGAAAACTCTCGTTGCGCGTGAAAAAATACGCCAGGTATCGGGTAGGGTTAATTCTCCTGCCGGACTTATTATTACATCCAAAGAAGAAGCCGAATTATTAAAGCAGGAAATTAAAAAGCGCAAAGATGCTAACCCCGATGCCACTACCCTTGAAAGTTTTCGCTCTGTTTATGATTTAAATCCCGATCGTCAGGATGAAAAAATGGCTCTTTTGCACGAAATAGAGATTCTTTTAAATGATGATGCTTTAAATGTGATTAAAGGTAAAAAGCGAGAAGCAATAGATGAATTTAGAAGAAATATTGCCTCTACCAAAAAGATGGATCCTCAGGAAGTTCCGCAGGAGCTGATTGATCAGTATCATAGTGAAACTGTAAATGATCCTTCCATGTTAGCGTTTATATTTCCAAAAGCTGATTTGGAACTTGATGATGGGCGCCATGCCGTTGATTTTTTTAATGAAGTAAACGATATTAAAATTAATGATAAAACTTATAATGCATCTTCTGATTCGGTTGTTTTTGCCAATGTATTGCTCACCATGTTTGCCGCTACCAAGGAGGCTATGCTGATGAGCATTGGCGCATTGCTCTTGTTGCTATACATCGATTTTAAAAATGTAGCCAAAGCTTTAACAGTTTTTGGGATGGTTATTTTTGGTTTAGTATCTATGGTGGCTACAGCCGCTCTGTGCGGTCTTAAATTTAACTTTTTTAACATGATCACTCTTCCTACGGTGTTGGGGATGGGGGAAGATAATTGCGTTCATATTTACAGCCGTTTTGAAGAGGAGGGCAAAAAATCGGTGATGAGGGCTTTGTCTACCTCTGGCATGACTGGTTTTTTGGCCTCTGCTACAACTATTATGGGGTATGTGGGACTTATTTTTGCCCATCACCCGGGTCTTAAATCTATTGGCCAGTTTGCTGTTATTGGCATGACAGCTTGTATGTTAACTTCTCTTGTGTTTTATCCTGCTTTGCTGGAGTATCTAAAAACAAAAAATAAGGCATAATGTTTTGGTTTTTTTAATAAAAGGCTTGAGGGAGGTTAAATGCCGTTTTCGTTTCATAGTATTACTCTTCTTTTATTTATCATTTCCGTTTATCTAGTTATTCGTCTTTATTTTGCCAATCAATATTTAAAAAGTGAAGTGAAGCGTAGACTTGAAATAGAAAACCATTTGTCACTGGTGATGGATAGTATGAGCGATGGTGTGGTGGTGGCCGATAAGAATGGTAGACTTGTTTTGTTTAATGCGATGGCCAATAAAGTTGTTGGGCTTGGCATGCAAGATGTGTTGCCCGATCAGTGGACCGAAACCTACGGACTATTTTTGCCTGATGGAAAAACGCCGTTTAAGATGGATGATTTACCTCTTTACCGTGCTATTAAGGGTGAAAAAAGTACGGGCGTAGAAATGTTTATCCGTAACAAAGATCACCCCGATGGTATTTTTATTAATGTGGATTCTAGCCCCATTTATGCAAACGCTAAGCTTGATGGAGCTGTATCTATTGTGCGCGATATCACACATCAGCGTAAACAGGATGGGATGCTGAAGGAAAATGAGCGTAAATTACGCCTGTTGCTTGATAAGGTGGCAGGTATTGTATGGAGCGTTGATTTAAATCTGATGATAACTTCTTCTTATGGTGCGGGTCTCTCTAAGCTTAATTTAAAGCCCGAAGAATTGGTTGGAGTGAGCTTGTATGATTATATGAGGAGTAAGGATCCGGAGTATTTGCCTATAAAGGCGCATTTAAATGCCATTAAAGGCGAATCGAGCCAATACGATTTTGAATGGATGGGGACTGTTTTTGAAACCTATGTGGAGCAGTTGGTTGATTTTTCTGGAAATCCTATAGGGGCTATTGGTTTATGTGTGGATATTACCAAAAAAGTAAGAGCCGAACAGGAACGATACAAAACCGAAGAGCAAAACCGTGCCTTACTGGATGCTATCCCCGATCTTATGTTTCGTATTGATAAAGAAGGGGTGTATCTTGATTGTAAAGCCCCTAAAGATATTCCTCTGCTTACTCCCGTTGAAAATTTGATTGGCCGTAATTTTAACACTATTGTTCCTCCCGAATTAGCTGGCCGTACAGCGGAGGCCATGGATAAGGCTTTTAAAACCGGAAGCGTGCAATCGTTTGAGTATCAATTGCCTTTTAACGAAAGTATTTATTTTTTTGAGGCCCGTATTGTACCGTGCGCCCCAACAGAAGTTGTTGCCATAATTCGAAACATTACGCAGAAAAAAATACTCGAAAAAGAGATTTTGGAAATTTCAGATCGTGTACAAGAAAGAATTGGCCGTGATTTGCATGATGGTTTGGGGCAAAATTTAACGGGAATTGCTCTGATGTGTAAAGGGTTAAGTCAAATTTTACAGGGTGAGGGAAACCCTCAGTCAAAAACTGCTGCTGAGATTGCCCAATTGGTAAATGAGAGTATTGCCCAGTGTCGATCACTCTCGCGTGGTTTATACCCAGTGGAATTAAAAGAAAACGGACTTTTACCTGCATTGGAAGAGTTGGTATTTCGTTGCCAGAACTATTACGGTATTTCATGCAAACTTTTGGTGGACAGCTCTATTGTTATCCCAGCCACCGATTTTGCTCTCCATTTATATCGTATTATCCAGGAAGCCATTAATAACGCGATTCGTCATGGCGAAGCCCAACATATCAGCATAACTTTGGGTAAAAAGGATCAGCTTATTCGTCTAGAAATTCAAGATGATGGCAAAGGCTTTTGTAGCGAAGGCGCGGGGGATGGTATGGGTCTTAACATTATGCGTTATAGAGCTAGTGTTATTGGTGCCGAACTGTCATTTCATTCCCTTAAAAATGAGGGGACAAGTGTGATTTGTACTTTCCAAATTTAATGCGTTTTGTATAGTGCTCACAATAATTTTACATAGTCTTTTTTGTTACAGGGAGGTTTTATGAATATGGAAAGCGTGGGCGTTTCGACCCGTAAAAAAGTAATGGTTGTGGATGATCATCCCATTATTCGTCACGGCATTATTCAATTGATCAATCAGGAAAACGATTTAACGGTTTGTGGCCAGGGCGGCGATATTCGGAGTGCGCTGGAAGCTATTCGTCATCATTATCCCGATGTTGTGTTAGTAGATATTAGTCTTAAAGGCGGGAGTGGCCTTGATCTTATCAAGGAAATGCGTGAACAGTTCCCTGGATTGCCGTCTCTTGTTGTATCCATGCACGATGAATCGGTTTATGCCGAGCGTGCCTTACGTGCCGGTGCTAAGGGTTATATCATGAAGCAGGAAGCTACCGACAGTATGATTAATGCCATACGCATGGTGTTAAAAGGTGATGTGTATTTAAGTGGTCGTCTCAAAGAAAAACTTATAGACAAAATGATTGATGGTCGTGAGTTTGATGGCCCTAATCCCGTTGAAAAATTAAGCGATCGTGAGCTGGAAATTTTTAGGATGATTGGGCAGGGGATGGGGACACGTTCTATAGCCGATCATTTGCGATTAAGTGTGAAAACTGTAGAGGCTCACCGGGCCCATATTAAAGACAAGCTTAACTTAAAAAGTGCCAACGAACTTGTACACCAAGCAATTTTATGGGTGGAAGGGAGCCATACATGAATGTTTTCCGCCGTAAACAAATTGTGACGGTGACCGATTTGGAGGTAACTGAAGAACATCATCATTTAAAACGTTCACTCTCGGCTTTTGATTTAACCTGTTTGGGAATTGGCGGCATTATTGGTGTGGGTATTTTTGTAATTACCGGTGTGGCTGCTGCTGAGTATGCAGGTCCTGCGGTAGTTCTTTCATTTGTTGTTTCAATGTTGGCCTGCATTTTTACAGCGTTGTGTTATGCGGAATTTGCTTCCATTTTACCGGTAGCGGGTTCGGCCTATAATTATTCTTACTCTACATTGGGCGAAATTTTTGCCTGGATCATTGGCTGGGATCTTGTGTTGGAGTACGTGGTTGGATCTATTGCTGTGGCGGTAGGTTGGTCTGGATATTTTGTAAAAATTTTAGAATCACTTGGTATTCATTTACCAGCCTGGTGTGCTGCGGCTCCGGGAACGGCGCCTGGTGCTATCATCAACTTACCCGCAGCTATTATTGTGCTTATTATTACAGGTTTATTAGTTGTTGGTATTAAGGAATCGGCCCGTTTTACCACGGCTATGGTATTTATTAAACTTTTGGCCATTGGTGTTTTTATTGCGGTGGGAGTGAAGGGGATTCAGCCGGTTAACTGGCATCCTTTTATGCCTTTTGGTTTTTCGGGTGTGGTGTCGGGAGCGGCTATTGTGTTTTTTGCCTATATTGGTTTTGATGCAGTTTCTACAGCCGCAGAGGAAGCTAAAAACCCGCAACGTGATTTACCTATTGGTATTATTGCCTCGCTTGTTATTTGTACTATTTTGTACATCATTGTTTCTGGAATTTTAACGGGTGTGGTTCCTTATACCGAGCTGAGAGTATCGGCACCCATTGCTTTGGCTATGGAGCGTTTGGGTTATAATTGGGGCTCTGCTTTGGTGTCGGCAGGAGCGGTAACGGGCCTTACCAGCGTGCTTGTTGTACTTCTGATGGGGCAGCCACGTATTTTTTTTGCAATGTCGCGTGATGGTTTAATTTGGCCCTGGGCTGCTAAAGTTCATCCCATATTTAAAACGCCGTATAGAAGCCAAATTTTAACAGGTCTGATTGTGGCTGCTATTGCCGCTTTTATAGATATTGGGACTGCGGCCGAACTCACTAATATTGGTACTTTATTTGCCTTTGCTTTAGTGTGTGGTGGTGTAATTGTATTGCGATATAAAGAGCCTAATTTGCATCGCGGGTTTCGTTGCCCCGGTGTTCCTGTACTTCCCATTTTAGGTATTATTGCTTGTGTAGTGTTGATGGCCAAGTTGCCTCGGCTGACCTGGGAACGTTTTGGGATTTGGCTCGTAATTGGTTTAGTTATTTATTTTGGGTATAGTTACAAAAATAGCGTTCTCAATAAGAAAAATTAACGATCGCGGCGGCGTACTTCAAAAAAGCGGCAGAGGGCCAAAATATCAACTGAGGCTCCTCCAAACACTGTTTTGATAGCCGTGTTGTTTTCTCCAATATACCATTGTCGTCCTATATCAACGGTAAGAATACCATCCAAAAAGCCAATTGATGCCCCAGCTCCCATTACCAGTGCCGGACTAAATGATCCCCAGTTTCCTGTTAAAGGGTCTTCATCAATTTGTCTTAATGCCATGCCTGTTTGTACAAAGGCGCCTATACTAATCCATCCCCATGGGTCGCCAAAACCAATAGAGCCACGGCCCACTAATCCCAAATTATTACGCCATACATCCACATTTCTGTCGCCGTCTATATTTAAACGCGTGCGTTGCCAATCGAAGAAAAATTCGCCTTCAGCTCCAACAGTCATGCGCGCCTGATTAGAGCCTCCAAAAAAATGCCATACTTGGCCAGAACGTAATCCAAAAGTGTTAAAAATGCCATTTATTGGTGTGTTTTTATCGCCGTTATATGTATTAGTTCCATCGCTACGCGTTGCTCCAATGGCAAATGTGGTGTGATGTGTGCCTGTATCGGTATTATGCAGCATGATAGGCATGGAGTCTGGCTTCTTTTTAAAAAGACTTGTTAATAAAGAGCTGTTGTCAATGGGGTTAGGCAAATCCAGAAGGCTTATATCGTCATCTTCGGTAGATACTGTAAATCGAATGGTATCGGGAACTATTTGGCCTCCACCTTTGGCTTTTTCATCGGCTTCACCATCTTTATAAGCCTGCTCTATGCGTGCCGATTCAAGGCCTGCCAACGTTGCAAAGGCGGCCGCTTGTGATCCGTAGGGGATTTCCCATAAGTGGGATCGGATAGAACCAAAATATTCATTGCCAAAAAGATTAGCCATGGCACTTAAGGCTCTGTCTTCTGCTTTAGTATTTTGAAGATTGTTGTATTGAATAACCCAATCCTTGAAAAAATTGAGATCATCGCCCATTAACTCTAAAATGTGAGGAGTAGATTGCACGTATTTTATATCCGATTTTACAGTTTGCTGAGCCGTAGCAATAACCTGTGCTAGGGCATCTTTATAGCGATCGAGATAATGGATATTGACGTGCTGTTCATGAGATAACGGATCGGGATGGTCATCATGAGGGTCGATATCTTGTTGCGGGTTGGAATGGGTTTCTTCGCTGTAGGTATCTTCGTAATAGCTAATAAGCGAATCTAAGTAGTTGCTGTAGGCTGTTTCAATGGCAAGAGCTAATTCGGAATATCCATTTTCAATTAATGTAATTTTAATTTGTGCCAAGGCTAGACGTTTATACAAAATATTGGCTTGTACCATGGTAGGAATTACATCGTGCGCCACTGCAGTATCTACCAAACGGCCTTTTCGTAAAATAAGTCCATGATCTATATCAAGCAGGGTTTCCAGCTTGTCCCACAAATTAGCTTTGGGAGAGCCTAAAAGTGCGGTTTGAGGGTCGTCAAAATGTGCCAATCCCGAGGCAAAAGTATTAAATGAGGGCCGTAATTTGTCTATTTCGGCGTCTACCAAAGCGGTATGTCCGGGTAAATGGTCTTCATCAATGCTTTTAAAAGTAAATTCAAAATAAAGTTCGTTGTCTTGAGGATTTTTTACGCCGTATTCCAGTACCATCATTTCGTTGGGATAATCCATTACCGAAGGAACCGTAATTTGTGGAAGAGGGGTATTGCGGTTAATGTGATAGGTGTTGGCATTTTGTGCGTCGGCCAAATTAGCATAGCCGCGGATATGCGCATGGGCCCCAATATAACAAATAACATCATCATCCGATAGAATATCGGATAATTGTGATTGGAGAAACTTGGCTAAGTCAGGAATATTATGATGTCCGCCCAGCATAAATTTGGCGCCGGGGTTTTCTTTTTTCTTCATGTATATAAAAGCTTTCACACGCTGAACTTGCTCGTATGACACATAACCGTAAATACCACCGGCCACGGCGCTGCTGATGCCCGTGTAATCCATAGTATCAAGCCCAATCATGTAAACCGGATGGTTTCCGTTTTGGGTTTGTAAATCTTCCATTTTAGCGGCCGTTGTTTGAACCCATCTTTCTTCGGGGCGTGCTTCTTCGTTATGCAGCTTGTTTTTTGTGATAGCACTAAAACTACCATCGGGTTCTTGTTTCCAAAAATCGCGATATACTTGTTCTAAATTATCCCATTGCCCCTGTGTGCCGTTAGAAAGGGAATAACTTTGATGATTACTTTGGGTAAGAACAGGAGGATCTAATTCGCGCCCAAAAGCAAAATGGTAAAGAGTTCTAACTAAAATATCTTTATCCAAAACATTATCGTTTCCACCAGCTTCGGGTCCGTGTACATTGTCTTTGTAATTACGGCCCATGTTGAGGCTAAAAATAATTCCTAATAAACTTCCAAAATTACGTCCCGAATTAGTTGTGCCGGCATGAAATACTTCGTGATTACCGATTAAAAAAAGAAGGACCCGGTTAAGAGGGGTGGCACTTTTAATTTTTTCAAGTGTTGTTAAAAAATATTGCAATTCATCAACCGTGCAAACATCGGTTAAATCGCCCATAGAAATATTGCCCTGAAATTCAGGGCCTAATTCCTCAATAACTTGACGGGCCAAGGCTTCGTGAATGTAGGAAATGCCATGCAGTTTGGCCGGTAGTCTTAATCCTGGGGCATAGCTATTAACAGCCTGAGAGCGAAAGGCACCCAAATTATAGGGGTCTTGGTAGTATTGCTCGTCACCAATAAACCCCAAATAATGCCTTTCCCCTATAGCGGGGGCATCGGAAGATGTAATTAGTCCCACACGTGGTGGTACAACTATGGAAGATCCCATGTGATTTAATTGAAAACACTCTGTAGCTGATGACCCCTAAAAACCGCTAGAAAATGCCAGTTTGATTGCCCATTTTTCTACACGTTTTATCGACAGAGTTCAAATAAAGTTTCCTTTTATTTTTAAGGGGTTATAACACAATGCGTTAAGTAGAAAAAAGTGCTCCAATAGGTGATTGCCTTACTAAATAATTAGGGCGCCCCTGATTGATAATTTGTGTAAATTTCTCTATTTTACACACAGGCCTTTTTAAGAGGGAGGCCTTAGGCTATGACAAACAAATTGATGTATTTCATTCATTAATTTGTTTGATCATAGCCTTATCCCGTTTTTTAGGATTCCTTAGAGTAGTAAAATCGTATGGCCTATTCCATTTTAATTGTATCCAGTAGCCAAGAACAGGCTGCTCTTATTTCTGAAGCTTGCCAACGTGCAAAAGCGGCGGCTATTTTATGTTGCCCTTCCTACGAAGCGGCTTTTGGGCCGCTGTTTATGAAACGTTGGGATATTATCATTATCGATATGGGGATGCGTGATGGAATGAGCATTCTTAAAAAAATAAAATTACTTGTGCATCACGATCAAAGCCGCATTTTGGCTTTTGTGAAAGATTCCATCAGCGAAGCCTTGTTTACTGAGGCTTTGGAAGAAGGTGCAACACATCTGCTTACCGCTAACGATTTACGTCAACATGAATTACCCCATTTAACGCAGTATTTTGAGCCCAAAGCTGTGGTTTAAATTTTTATTCCATTTATCATCAAAAAATCGCACTTGTTTAAAAGAAAAGGTAATTGAAAGGGATCTTCTATATTTTGCATTTTAAAACCCACAATATCAGCTGATTTTTCATTTTCCAAACTTCCAATTATATTTTCCATCCGCAACGCTTTGGCACCATTTACCGTGGCCATGGTGATAATTTGCTTGGCACTTAAAGAAGGATGGCTTTTATGAACCAGCTTTAATTCTTCCAAGAACGAAAAGTGATCGTTACTGGCGTGGCTATCGGTTCCTAGCGCTACAGGGTGGTTGTGCTTAAGATATTTTTCTAGTGGAAAATCTTGATGATTAAAAAAACGATGCGAGCCTGGGCAGTGTACAACGGGAATTTTGTTTTTTAAAACAAAATTTTGTTCTACATCATCCAAATAATTTCCGTGAATAAGTGTTAGCTTATTCACCGGTAAATTACTGTTGATGATATGTTTTAAACCACTATGTGATTCATATTTAAAATGCGGGGCTCTTTCTTTAATAAAATTGTGTAAGGGGCCTTGTTTGAGTGAAAAAAACTGGTGTTCGTCATCGCTTTCAGCCAGGTGAATAGAAAAGGGGCCTGGTTCTTTCATCAAAATTTCTTTGAGTACATTCGGATTTAATGCGTGAACCGAGTGGGGCGTGATTGAAAATTGAAACTGTGACGGCGGAAGGCTGGTTTTCAAATTTTGAAGGCTATGATAAATGCCTTGCCCCACATCATCCGCAACGCCCAAAGCTTCGGCAAATAAAATGCCGCGCAAAGGAGATTTTAAAATGGCTTCCAGTGGTGTATTAAAACTGATGTGATCGCCTACAGTAGTAACACCATTTTGCAGAAGTGTTTTGATGCCTTTATTAATCCCTGCATTTATTTTACTGTCATCCGCTTTCTGTTTGGCACTTACAATTTCTTTAATCCACGCTGTAAATGAACGGTTTTGAAGGGGTCCCATGGCTGTATATTCTAAATGGCAGTGGGCATTGATAAATCCCGGGAAAAGTACTGTATTGCTTAAGTCTATTAAGCTATCGGCAGATGAAGGAGAGAGGTGGCCGGCGGCTACTTTTTCGATTTTGTTTTGGTGAATAACAAGAGTGCCCGGAGAGATAATTTCTCCCGTCATGGTAACAAGGGTATGGGCATGGAGATAAATCACGAGGCTAGCGTGATGGGTTGCGACAACACTTGGGCATTGCCCGAGCGGGAGTTTTTAATTTCGTTGTAATAGGTATCGCGTTCATAGGGAGTAAAGCCCGCTTCACGAATGAGTGCTTCCATCTTTTCTTTTTTCAAATCCATTTCCTGTGGTTTTCCGGCCAAGCGTACCACGTTTTCTTCAATGAGCAAGCTTCCTAAATCATCCGCGCCAAAGCTTAAACCAATTTGGGCAATTTTAGAACCTTGCGTGAGCATGCTTACTTGAACATGGTCGAAATTATCTAAAAAGATACGCGAGAGGGCTAAAAATTTTAAATATTCGTAAGCGTGCGTGAGTTTCACATTTTTATTACGTTTAATTTTGGGGTGTAGCGGGGTGTTTTCGGGTTGGAAAGTCCAAGGAATAAACGACAAAAACCCTTTTGTTTTGTCTTGCAGTTCTCTTAAACGGCTGATGTGGGTTAAGCGGTCATCCACGCTTTCTATATGTCCCATCATCATGGTAGCCGTTGATTGTACGCCATTACGGTGAGCCGCTTCCATTACTGTAAGCCATTCATCGGCATTGCACTTACCCACGGCAATTTTATCGCGGATTTCGTTTACTAAAATTTCGGCGCCGCCACCGGGCATGGTTTTAAGGCCAACAGCTTTAAGGCGTTTGTAAGCTTCGTCGTATGTAATGCCTGCCTTAGTAGATACATGATAAATTTCGGGAGGCGAAAAAGCATGAATATGGAGCGAGGGATGATGCGTGTGTATATGGCCAATTAATTTTTCGTAGTATTCAATAGTGTGATTGTGATGAAGGCCTCCCTGCATAAGAATGCGGGTGCCGCCCATATCAAGAGTTTCGTTGATTTTTTGGCTGATATCTTCAAAGCTTAAATCATAACCTTCTTTGTGGCCTGGAGTGGGGCGGTAAAAAGCACAGAACGAACAGCGGGCCACGCACACGTTTGTATAATTGATATTCCGATCGATGAGATAAGCAACCCGTTTGTTATTTTTACGCAGCGATAATGTATGCGCTACTTCGCCTAATTGCAATACATCCGCCTTTGTTAGCAGAATTTTGGCTTCGTCGGTAGTGATGCGCTTGCCGTCTAAAGCTTTATTTAAAATATCCTCAATCATGTATAACGTTTAGAAGAGATAAGACCCAGGTTAAACAGGTGCTTTTCGTACAGGGCTATTCCCTCCATGGTTGTAGGGTTCATGTCATAATAAATATTTTCTGTCAAATAGGCCAAACAGGCCTCTTGGGGCAAAAAATGCTGGTTTTTGGCAATGTTTGTACGGTGTTTTAAACCTTCATCTTTAGCCACTATAAGTTTATTAATAAGAGCGTCCGATACGGGCTTATTGGAAATCCACGCGGCATAAGTAAAGGGTAGTTTTGCCCAATTATTCCAAGCGTCTCCAAGGTCATAAACTTTATAACCAGGCTTATTAAAGAGCAGGGCTTCGTCGCCAATGAGGAGTTCGGCATCAAAGTTTTTGTCTACAATCTGGATGTCTGTTCGCTTCCATAGAAAGGAAGAGAGAACCTTAAACAGTCCCACCGATGTTTTTGAATCGGGTGTTAGTTTTACCGTTTTAATGGCTTCTATGGATGGCAGAGAGTCTCTGTAAAACAAAAGAACACTTTTTACCGGGCCGCGTGATTGAATAACACCGGCCTGTAGATAAAGCTGATAATGGGGATTGTCTAAAAAACTAAAAAGAGGGAGTAAAGCCAGATCGAGTTCGCCATTGTGCATCATGCTATGTAGTACCGAAGGATGAGCAAGGGTTACTTCATTTTCAAGTCCCCACAACAGAGGTTTTGCATTGAGATAGGGAACGGCTCCAATTTTCATTTGGGTTCCACAGGCACGCCATTAACAATAGGTAAAAAGGCTTCGCTAGTTTCTATGGTGCATTTTCCGTAAATTTGGCGATCGTTAGCGGGCTTAATGTCGTCTACTACACCTCTATCCCATAACACAAAAGTATCGCCCAACGTGCAGCTTTTTGTTTTTGTTTTACGATGAATGGTGGGCCAATTATTGGTAGGATCAATAATTTTTTCTTCACTCACGTCATTTGATTTTTCAATTTTGGTATAGAGCCAAACTTGTTCGTAATCTACATAAATGGGATGGTGCTCGGTGGCATAAAAAGGTTCACCCCAAGACAGTTTTACCATCCATTCGTTAAACCCCTTGGATACTTTTCCGGCTTTAATATCGCGCTGTTGATCGTCGGTTAAGGCGTCAAACAAACGTTTGTCGTCGGGCGACATATTGTTTAAGCGGTATTGGAGGGCTGCTAATTTGGCATTAGTGCCCGGGATTGGTGTTGCCTGTGCAGAAGAGGGGTTAGTCTTCTTTTTAGCAAAAGCCAAAGGACTTACTAAAGTTAACCCTATAATAAGATAGCATACGTGTTTTTTCATAGTACCAGAATACCACTTATGAGCCATTATACTATTATACTTTTTTAACCTAAATTAACGCTTTGAGCCAAAATTTCTACCACATCTTGTGTTTCCATGCTTGGCGCACGGTCTTTAATACCATCGCTAATCATAATTTTACAGAAAGGGCAGGCCGTTGCCGCCATATCGGCACCGGTTTCTTTTAAATCGTCGGTACGCATATGGTTCACTTTAGTGCCAATTTTTTCTTCAATCCACATGCGTCCGCCGCCAGCACCGCAGCAGCGTCCATTAGATTTATTGTTTTGCGCTTCGGTAATAGTAACGCCAGGGACTGCTTGCAAAATTTCACGAGGAGCATCGTAAATTTCGTTATAACGACCCAAATAACACGAATCGTGATAAACAACCTTTTTATCTACCGGCTTTTCGGGTTTTATTTTTTCTTCCTTAATCAGCTGATTGAGTAAATCGGTATGGTGAACTACTTCATAATTGCCGCCAAACTGAGGGAATTCATTTTTAATACTGTTAAAGCAGTGTGGGCACGAGGTAATTACCTTTTTAATTTTGTATTTATTGAAGGTTTCAATGTTTTCCTTCATAAGTGTTTGAGCCAAATATTCATTCCCTAAACGGCGGGCAGAATCACCGGTACATTTTTCTTCGGTGCCCAAAATACCAAAGCTTACATTGGCTTTTTGCAATAATTGAGAAAGCTGTGTGGCTACCTTTTTGTTTTTATCATCAAAGTTGGCAGCGCAACCGGCAAAGTAGAGGTATTCCACATTAGGATCTTCAGCGAGCGTTTTAACACCCACGCTTTTAGCCCAGCTGCCGCGTTCGGTATAACCAATACCCCAAGGGTTGTAGTTGCGTTCCATATTGGTAAAACTGTTTTGTACCTCAGGAGCCATGGCGCCTTGCACCAGCACCAGGTTGCGGCGCATGTCTACAATTTCTTGTACGTATTCAATAAAGACAGGACAGGCTTCTTCGCAGGCACGGCAGGTGGTGCACGACCACAAAATTTCGTGATCGATGGTTTCTCCCAAAAGAGCCTTTTCATCTTTAATAAAGCCGGCTTCGTCCTTTTCAAATTCTTTGCCGTTTAAAGCGCCCACAAGTTTGCCCTGCTTTTTATATAAAAAGTCGCGCAAGCTAATAGTCAGTTCTTTGGGGGAGAGGGGTTTGTCACTGTTAAAAGCGGGGCATACATCCTGGCAGCGGCCGCATTCGGTACAGGTGTACCAGTCAAAATAATTTTTCCAGGTAAACTGCTCAATTTTATCGTTACCAAAGGTGGTGGCGTTTTCGTCCTCCAGGTTAATAGGGTTTAATGCACCGTAGGGTTTTAAATTGCGGAAGAGAACATTGGGAACGCCGGTAATAATGTGAAAGTGCTTTCCGTAGGGAAGATAATTAAGGAAGCCCAAGATAAGAGCTATGTGAATTAAAAACGATGTGCCGTTAATAACTGATAAAGTATCCGGCGATAAATTTTTAAGAAAGAGAGCTAAGAGGCTTCCCATAAAAGCACCGGGTTCTGTCATGCCGGTAAGCAGTTGATGCGAACCATCAAAAAACATGTCGGATACCATGAGGCTTAAAATGACGCAGAGGATGAGAATGGCTTCTCCCGAAAGGGTTAAGCGTTTGGGTTTAGTTACAATACGACGGTATAAAAACATGAGGATGGCAACACTCACCAATAATAAAAATGTATGTAAGGTGGCGCGATAAGCAAAGCCAAAAGCACCGTCCATAAAGGGTAGGGCAAAGTTTTTAGAAAAGCCCATGCCAAAAAGCATGATAGTACGCAGTGAAATAACGCAAAAGCCCCAAAAGATAATGGCGTGGATAATACCGGATTTGGGGTCGCGCTTTTTACGGAAAAAGCGCTTTTGGCCAATGGCGTAGGCGAGCATACCTTTGATACGAAGACCAAGTTGGTCGATACGGTTATCTTTACCCTGAGCTACTTTTAAGAGTGACAGGCGATTATACATAGAGTAGCTAAAGGCCGCTATGGCTGTAAGAAGGAAGAGTGCAGTGATAATAGGAAACATGGTAAAGCCCCCAAAAAATTTGTTAAATTCTTATCAAAATTGAGGGTTCTGTTTACCAAAAAGGGCCGAAACTACAATAGAATTTTGATCTCATTTTCCGGTTTTTTTTGCCTTGACATTAAGGCCGGTGGCTTATAAGGTCCCCCCCTCTATGACTCAGGAAAAGACAAATAAAGACGCAAGCCGCAGCTGGTATGTTATTGATTTAAACGGAAAAGTTTTAGGTAGAGCCGCTACCAAAATTGCCGATATTTTAAGAGGAAAGAATAAGCCTTCTTTCGCTCCCCATATCGACAGTGGTGATTTTGTAGTAGTGTTAAACGCTGCTAAAGTGGTGCTTACTGGAAACAAAATGGATCAAAAAATTTATTACCGCCACACTGGTTATATGGGCGGTCTTAAATCGCTTTCGGCTGAAAAAGTTCTTAAAACCGATGCCGAACGCGTGATTACCCAAGCTGTAAAGGGCATGCTTCCGCGCAATACCCTGGCTCATAAAATGATTAAAAAACTCAAAGTTTATTCGGGTTCGGAACATCCTCATGGTGCTCAAAATCCACAAGTACTCAGTTTATAAGGTTTCATTATGGCAACTCTCTCAACTAAAAAATTTTTTGGTGTAGGAAAAAGAAAAACCTCTGTCGCTCGTTTGTACATCACTCCCGGTGAAGGCGAAATTAAGGTTAACGAACGCACTTTTGAAAACTTCTTCGGACGTGCCGTGCTCCGCATGATTATCATGAACCCAATTGAAGTAACGGGAAATGCCGGCAAATTCAACATTGTGGCCCGTGTATACGGCGGTGGCCCCGCTGGACAGGCCTATGCTATCCGTCACGCTCTCTCGCGTGCTCTTCTTGCTTTAAACCCCGATTATCGCAAACCACTTTCCAAAAACGGGTTTTTAACCCGCGATTCGCGTATTGTGGAACGTAAAAAGACGGGTCATCGTAAGGCTCGTAAGAGAAGCCAATACTCTAAACGTTAATCGTTTTGGTTGTCTTTTCGAAATAATTCTTATCATTTTTTAGTAATTCCTTTATAAAGGAATCCTTATGGCTTCTTCACTTTCTGTAGGTATTGTGGGTGCTACCGGGTATACCGGCGTGGAATTGGTGCGTCTTTTATACAATCATCCCAAAGTAAAAATTACCTCGCTTACCTCCCAGCAATATGCGGGGGAGGCTTTTAGCAGTGTGTATCCCTCTTTTTTGGGGCGTGTCGATTTAAAATGCGAAAAAATTAATGTGCCGGCCATTAGCAAAAAAGTGAAGGTGGTTTTTTTATGCTTACCGCATCACGAAGCCATGAATGTGGCTGCGGCCTTTAGAGCCAGAGGCGTGAAGGTGGTAGATTTGTCTGCCGATTTTAGACTTAAAGATCCTTCGGTTTACGAAACCTGGTATGGACCCCACAGCCAAAAGAAACTTTTGCCTGAAGCTGTCTATGGCCTACCCGAAATTTACGCGGCCGATATTAAAAAGGCAAAACTCATTGCTTCTCCGGGTTGTTACCCAACCAGTATTACCTTGGGACTAGCTCCACTCTTAAAAAAGGGGATGATTTCTAGTGATGACATTATTTGTGATTCTAAATCGGGTACCAGTGGAGCGGGGAGGAGTGCAAAAGTAGATTCTCTTTTTTGTGAAGTAAACGATAGTTTTAAAGCGTATAATATTGCGCGCCACCGGCATACTCCTGAAATTGAGCAGGAACTTTCGGGCTTAGCCGGTGAAAAAGTAACGGTATTATTCTCCCCACATTTGGTGCCCATGGACCGGGGCATTTTATCTACCATTTATGTGCGTCCCAAAAGACGATGGAATACGGCCGAGCTGATAAAAGTGTATCAGCAGTTTTATAAAAAATCGTATTTTGTAAATATTTTACCAGAAGGAAAACTACCTACCACCAAAGAAGTGCGGGGTACTAATTTTTGTCATATTGGCGTCTTGTTTGATCCCAGAACTGATCGCATTGTGGTGGTATCGGCCATCGACAATCTTACCAAAGGCGCTTCCGGTCAGTCTATTCAGGCTTTTAATCTGATGATGGGTTTTCCCGAAAAAACGGGTTTAACAGGTCTGTCGCTTTATCCTTAACTTTTAGTTTTCTAAATGAGATTTACCATCCAGCGTGTGTAAAGGTTTAATATCCAAACCGGCAAGTGTAACGGCAAAGATATCGGCCGAGCGTTTAGGTCCTGGTTTTAATTTGGCATTGGTAAAAAACGGGATGCTCATATGAGCGCGATGGAGCGAGCCATGCGATGAACGATGTTCATACACTTCCTTTTTGCCTTCTCGTAAATCGTAACCTGGGCTTGCCGCGCAAATAAGATCGCCAGCTCTTTTAGCTCTAAAAATTTGTGTGCACTGAACCAATGCATCGGGGTAGGAAGTATCGGCTGTTAATGTAAGAGCTTCATCAAAACTTAAATGTTTGGGGATAGGCCCATATCCAAAAGGGTCGCTTCCATCCACCGTGTAGCTTAGCTGGTGATGATTTTCCTTTAAATACGCTTTACCGCGTCTGCTTTTAACCACCACTGTTCCGTCATGATTTTTACCCAGTACAAAATCGATAGCTTTGTTAGAGAGTAGTCCGTCTACTAGCCCGCTTTTTTCCAAAGGATCAAAATCGTGATGTCCCCTCCAGTGTTTCCCGCTTTTAACGTAAATATGGGTCATACTGTTGCCCGATACCATGTTGATGGCTTGGGCTTTTCTCCAGGTTTTGTAGGGGCCTGGCACATACAGTGTTTTTGAAAAATACTTTTCAACAAAAGCATCGGTATCAAAATGTTCTTTTACATCTTCGTGCCCGTGGTCACTCATGAGCATGAGGAGGGTTTTATCAAAAAGTTTCTTTTCTTTTAAAAACGCCACCACGCGGCCAATATCGTGATCGACACGTTTATAGCAGTGGAGTACTTCTTTGGAGTTACTTCCGTATTTGTGGCTAAATAAATCAACAATAGGAAAATAATAAAACAAATACTGCGGTTTTAAGGCCATTTGTTTTTTAAAATACTGAAATGCTTTTTCTTCCATGGCCAAGGCATCATTTTTTTTAACCACTTTGTAAAAAAGCCAGGGAGCTGTAAAAAAACCAGCTTTCTTTTTAAGAGGCAAACCTCGGTTAATGAGCCCCAAAATAGTAGCGGAATGGGGGATGTGCTCGTGCATGGTTTTAATGTTTTTGGGGATATCGGCTCCCAGCCTGTAAATCCCTAAACTAAAATAATCTCTAAAACGATGCGGTGAAGCCGTAAGGGGAGAGAGATGCCTATCAAACCAGCGTACGCCTGGGATGTTACACGTGCCAGGGAAAGATCCCGTCATAATAGGTGTAAAGGCTGGGCCTGTGGTAGAAGGAAAGCAACTAAAGGCCATGTCGTGCGAACCATTTTCAATAATATAGCGCGAGATGTTGGGGAGTTTTCCTTCAGCAATCAGTTTATTTAATATATCCACACGGGCGCCATCGATTAAAAAATGGATGGCATGTTCGTATTTCATAACAAACCTTCTTGGGACAGGTAGGTTAAAATTTCGGGTTTTGCCACCAAACGTGTAATGCTTTGATACAGTGCTTCTACGGCGTCATCTACTTTAAATTTTGTATTGCCCAAGATCATTTCAAAAAAGAGTTCTTTAAGCGTGCCTAATATAAAAATGGCCAGCATGTTGGTAGAACCATCGCGTACAAAGCCCATTTCCTGACCTTGTTTTAGAGCTTTTTCAATATAGGCAATTAAATGATGGTAAAACGCGGTTAATTTTTCATCGCTCTCGGCATCAAACGTAACCGATTCACACAAGAGTACACGCGCGTAATTGGGCTTTTTAACAAAGAGATTGGTGAGTCGTTTAAGATTACCTTTCATGGCGTCGGGAATACGGGTTGCGGCGTCGGTTGGGAGGGATTCAATTTCGGCTCTTACATCGTGGATAATTTCTTCTAAAATAGTGGCAAAAATTTCACGTTTGCCTTCAAAGTATAAATAGAAAGTCCCGCGGGCTACATCAGCTTTTTCAATAATGTCGCTTATTTGTGCCTGATGATAACCTTTTTGGCTAAATACCAATAAGGCTGCGTCTAAAAGTTCGCGTTTACGGGCTTCCTGCTTTTGAGTGAGAGGTTCTGCCATGAGAACCCCTGATTTAGGGCTTTGAGACGTCGAAGTCAATGACGTTTCCATCAAGCCACTTCTAGCAAAAAGTTAGCGGCCGTTCCTGCTTTAATATGCGGGCTGTAATGCGTGGCCTTGGAAAACTTGCGTGAGCCATCTAATTTGCTTTTTACTTTATCTACCGTTAATTTCTTTTCGGCCAAAATATCTTCGTATTCCTTTTCGGCTACGCGTTTGGCTTTAAAGAGCATCATCTGGATGCGGCTATACACATTCACCGCGCCATCGCCCGTGGTTTCAATGGGCAAAAAGATAGCTTCGGGATAGCGTTCGGTAATCAAACTTTGCACACCATCAGATACACCAGAGGAGGGCATGCAACCAAAAGGTTTTACCGAAATTACCATGTGGGCTTTGCGGTGAATAACCGATTGAATAAGTTTGCCCACTTCCATATGGCCTTCGCCTCCTCGTAGTTCGTTATTGTAATGTTCTTTAGCGAGACTCGCATTCTCGTTCATATCGGTTAAGTGATAATGTTTAAGCCCCAGGATTTTTCCAAAAGTATAGAAAGTTCCCTTTAATGCTTTTTCGGCAAACCAGAGAGTGAGTTTCTTTTTGAAAATTTGAGTGGTTTTTAAACCTTTACGAGCATTCACGTCGGCTTCTTTAAGACGGGCGCGATTGGTGGTGTCTACCTTGGCTTGCCAGATGTTATAGAGTATCCAGTTTACAATCAGCTGAATATCTACCTCGGCGCCTTCTTGTTCTAAAAAGCGTTGCAGATGATAATTGCCATCGCCTTCGGTGGTCATGGCCCAAAATTCGCCAATCACACTTACTTTGGGTTTAACAATGGTGCGATCCACTTCCACCTTGTTTAAAATTTTGCGGCAGGTCCAAAGGGATTTTAAAATGGATTTCTTGGTGCGCAAGGTTTCCATAATCACGGCTTTACATTCATCAATGGCCTTATTGGTAGAGCCAGGCACTACTTCATAGGGACGAATTCTGTACATAATAGCATTTAAGGCATCGCCGGTAAAAAGTGATTTGGCAAGTGTGATATAAAAATCCTTATCCATGCGTAGCCCAGGATCGCGGCCATTCACCTGATTCATGCCACCATTGGGATCAAACAACATGACGCGGAAACCATCAAAACCCGCATCGCGCAGCGCCTTGCGGTATTCGGTAACATACATGCCAAAGCGGCAGGGGCCACAGGCACCGGCTGTTAAAAATACATGTTTGTTCATGATGTCTTCGGTGCTCCAGCCTTCTTTGTCGCGCAGGTTAGAGAGATATTTTACCAAATTACCAACGGTAAAGTAGGTGGGGTTACATTGTCCACGGTTACCAAATTCTTTTCCAAACTGCAGAGCCTCGTTATCGGGGCAATCGAGCGCTTTGATGCTGTATCCTAAACCGGCTAGCCCCGCTTGCACAAACATGTCATGTGCCATGGTTAACCCGGAAACAAGAATAGTGGTATGGGCTCGCTGGTCGCCGTAAAATTCACCCTTTTTATTATCAGTCCAAAATTTTTCGTTTTCAGAATTGGGTTCTAAACCTAATTTCTTACGTTCTTCCTCTTCAAACTTTTTCAGTTCAGCATCGACATCGATATTTCTTAATAAATTGTTAGACAGCGAAAGTTCCATGATGGACCTCCTTTTGGGGTGTGGGTTGTTTACGAATAATAGGGTGGCTATTTAAGATAAGGTCAGCGGGGAGCTCATCACTGACTCGGGTGACGGTTTCCTCGGTAAAACCAACTTCTTTTAAGAGCTCGGCGCGTTTTTGCGCCAAACGTTTTTTCAAAATATCTTCCTTGTTTTTTCCGTCCTGCAATTGTTCTTCACGCATGGAGAGTGTGTGCCCATACGTTTTAACACGGATTTTTATGGAGCCGCCTGGTTTGTTGGCGTCGATATCGTGCAAAGCCGAGTAGGGGGTGCCACTGGTGGCAATAATTTTATCGATAATGCCATAAGTGGGCGCATCGTGGCCGCATTTAAAGCTTGAGAGATCGAGCACCGCGATATTGGGATGGCGGGCCGCAAATTTGGCGGCCCATACTTTTTGTGAAGAGTTGGCCGAATAATTTTCGGGCCATACATCCTTAATGGAGAGCGGATTTGTTTTATCGTTTTGTTTTAAATCGCGTGCGTAGAGTTTTTGTAAATATTCTTTATCGTTAGGAAGAGAGCGCATCGATAAAATGGGATAACCGAGTACCTGAAACTCATCTAACACATCGTGATTTAAACCGGGGTCGGAGTGATAAGGGCGGCCCAGCATGAGGATGACCATTTTATCATTGGCTTCGGCCCAATCTAAAACTTCACGGCCTTTTTTGGTGAGTTCATCCTCGTGCATTTTAAGGCCTTTCCAGCCTTGGTTTACTGCAAAATCCGATTCGTCTTCGGTGATATCCAAAATGTGCTGAAAGGCTTCAAACATCTGCTTTTTAAAGAGTGTGGGCTCATTCAAGGTGAGTGCGGTGGATAAATAAGTAATGCCCCGTTCTTTAAAAAAATTATTTTCTTTTGTGAAAGCAGCTTTCATCACCTCGGGCGTACCGGCCACAATAGGGCACGAGGCGGTATCGACCACATCTTCCAAAAAGCTGGGAACATGCGTGAGTACAGGAAAGAAAATATAATGCAGCGGTTTTTCGGCCGTATGTTTGTGAAATAAAATATTGTGGATATGAGCCTGCGCCACTTTAGACGGGTAGCAGGGGTCGATAGATCCATACTTGCCGCCTTCGGCAAACATGTCTTCCGACGAGTAATCCGAAAAAACAATATTGTCCTCGGGAATTCCCAATGTACGAAAATAAGAAGTCCAGATAGGAGCGGTAGAATAATTGTTGAGCACGCGCGGGATCGCGATACGGATATTTTTGCGTTTTTCCAGAGCGGCTTCGCTCGATCTTACAAAATTACGTTTGATGGGAACGCGCTTGATATTGCCCAGTAGAGTTTTCTTGACCAGTATATCATCAATAGGCTGTCCATTTTGAGGAAGCGCTTCCACGGGATAAGCTTTAAAGGCCGTTTTTGATTCGTAATCAACCAGGTTGGGGTATTGCTTTTTTAATTCGTTGCGCTTGCGGGCAATTTTTACCATTTCTTCTTTGGATTCAACGGTTCCTTTTTCGCAGCTAAAGCCAGAAATGTAACGTGCGGTGTGGCCATCGGGTGTTGTGCTGTCGATGAAGGTGCGGCTGCAATTGTTGGGGCAGAAGGTGCATTTGGTTTCTTCATCGTTTTTGGCCACATAGGTAATATTGATGGCTTCATTTAAACCAATAAAATTGGAATAGCCGCGACGCTGCACCACGCGGCGTGTTTCCATGGCCGCTCCAATGGCACCGGCTTCGCCGGGATGAGGGTGTACTTTTACTTCGCAACCGGGAACGCGCTCCTTAATATAATCCACCTGGGCTTTAACCGCGGCGAGGTTATATTGTGTGCCGCCCTGTAACACAAAACTTTTCCCAAGTTCGGCCATGCGTGGAATTTGCACCACATATTGCCACACGTTTTTAGGGAGCACTTGGGCAAGTCCTGCCAAGAGTTCTTCTTTGGCAAAACCTTCTTTTTGAAAATTAACTCTATCGCTATCTAAAAACACGGCACAGCCGTACGAAAACTTGGGGGCTAAATTTGCTTTAAAGGCGGTTTCGGCATATTCGGTAACCGGTATACCAAATTGATCGGCCATGGCTTGCAGCAACATGCCATTTCCGGCAGAGCATTGGTTGGAGAGTTTAAAATTTTTGATCTCCCCATTTTGCATGAAAAGCACTTTAATATCTTGCCCGCCAATATCGCAAATTACATCGATATCACCGCAAAAATGCACGGCACTCATCATGTGGGCTACAGTTTCTACAATGTTCACATCGGCTTTTACGGTTTGTTCCAACACATCGGCGGCATAACCAGTGGCGCCAAAACCTTTTACTTCAAGTGTTGCGCCGGCGCTTTCGATGACATCTTTAATTTGTTTTAAAAGTTCTTTGGTATCTTGAATGGGATTACCTTTTGATAGTTGATAGGCTTTTAGTACAATATCGCCGTCTTCATCTACCAGCACTGCTTTGGACGAGGTAGAACCGCCATCGAGTCCAATAAATCCTTTTACAACAGAACCGGGAATAATGGTTTTGGGTTTAAATTTGGGGATCGCGTAGTCGCTTTTAAAAGTGTCCAGTTCTTCTTGTGTTTTAACAAGTGGGGCACCGGCTGTAGCGCCCAGTTTTTCTTTGCGTCCAAACTGGATGAAATTTTTGAGATCGTCCAAGCCTTTATATAGGCCCACATCGGCAGGTTCGTAGAGCCCGTAAAGAACAGCGCCATAAGCGGCATAGTATTGTGCATTTTCGGGAACAAAAACCAGTTCTTCGATGGGTACATCTTTGGGATAGGGATAATTGCGTTCGTTCCAGGTTTCGGGAATACGTTCGCGCCAGCATTGTTGGAGAAAGGGGAGATAAGTATTGGGGCCGCCGAGTAAAATTACACGGTGACGCAAAGTATTACCGCGGGTGAGTACTGAGAGATTTTGCATTACAATGGCATCGGCCAAAGAGTTGAGAATTTCTCCAGCGGGCAAACCAGATTTAACAAGATTAACGATATCCGTTTCGGCAAATACACCACATTTGGCAGCTACGTGGTGGAGTTTGGTAGAATCAAACACGAGATTGCCGCATAAGTTTTTATCGGCTCCTACTTTGATCATGCATTTATCAATAGTGGCACCGGTACCGGAGGCGCATTTATCGTTCATGGAGGTGATGGCCTGTTTTTCGCCGGTTTCTTCGTTCTTTTTAAAGATAATAATTTTGGCATCCTGGCCGCCCAGTTCGATAACCGAGCCTACATCGGGATGGAGTTTTTCAACGGCCAAGGTTACCGAGTTTACTTCTTGTACAAATTTAGCTCCAAGTGGTGTGCACAGTGGTCCAGCTCCCGAGCCGGTAATAAAGAGACGGATATTATTTTTGGGAACATAATTAAATTCGTTACCGATGCGGATGAGGAATTCGAGAACTTTTTCGGGCTGACGTGTTTCGTGGCGTTGATAATCGCTCCACAGAATTTTAAGCGTTTGGGGATCTACAACAACAGCTTTAACGGTAGTGGAGCCAACATCCATGCCAATCATCAGTTCTTGGGTCATGTTCGCGTGGATCGTAGATCGTTTATCGCAGATCGCGGGAAGAGAGGGTCTGAGGTAAGGATCTTCGAAAACCTAAAGATTTCGGTGATTTTTACGCTCTAAGATGATCTAAGTCAATAAAAAACTGACATGTCAGTACAGTCTTAATCCTACACTTCCCATTTGTATCTCTCAGAAATTCAGGAATAATCCATCATCATTAAAAGAAGCCCCTGTAGAAGGTTTATAAACTCCGATTTATTTTTCTTTTTTTACGGGCAAGCCAATTGAAGCTTTATTAAAACGGGTATTGGCTGTCATATCAAGAGCCATCTTTATTGTGGGTTACATACTATAAACAATGTTGTTAGCTTCTAAGAAGAAAATTCTTTAATGCTGCCTTTATTTATCAGCGTACTTCTGGTAGTTAACTTCTGCCGAGGATTCCATGAGAAAAAATTTAAGCTTGATCGTCTTGGTTTTGGTGGTGATATTGGTTTTTGCTTCTTTCTTTCAGGAGGATGTGCGTTCGTATATTCTCTACCGTCATCATCATGTATTTTTAATTAATGCCCTCTGGCATTTTTTGGCGGGTTATTATTTTGTTGTTTTTGCTCGGGGTGTGTTGGCCCGTTATACGGTAGACAGACCTGTGGCACTTACAGGGCAACTGGCCACGCAATTTTTGGGGGGTATGAATTTTGCCGTTTCTCTTTTGGCTATTTTAGTTATAGTTTATCCCGTAGAACCCCAAAAGCCTCTTTTTTTGTTTTTTGCCGCTGCCAACTTTTCTCAATTTGCCCTCGATTGCTTGGTCCATAAAAGAGGATATGTGAACCTCAAATTTTTGGAAATTACTATCGTGGATGGTTTAGTAACGGTACTCAATCTGTTTTATTTTTTCAGGCCTTAACCCAAGGATTTCATGTCGATTACAAAACGGTAGCGCACATCCCCGCGAATCATGCGTTCGTAAGCTTGGTTGATGAAGGCCATCGGGATGAGTTCAATATCGGATACAATCTGGTGCTTGCCACAAAAATTGAGCATCTCCTGTGTTTCGGCAATGCCTCCGATTAAAGAACCTGCCAAATTTCTTCTGGCTCCAATCAAGCTAAAAGCTTCTACCGGAGGCGCTTTGGGTGGAACACCCAGTAGTACCAGGGTGCCGTCTCGTTTTAGGAGATTTAAATACTGATTCCAATCCAAATCTACCGATACTGTATTGAGGATCAAATCAAATGATTTGGATAATTTTTTAAAAGTGGCAGCATCTGCCGTAGAGTAAAAATGCGAAGCGCCTAGTCGTAAACCATCCTCCTTTTTTTTCAGCGATTGGCTTAATACAGTTACTTCGGCTCCCATGGCTTTGGCCAGTTTAACGGCCATATGCCCTAGCCCTCCCAAGCCTACCACGGCTATTTTTTTACCAGGTCCCGCTTTCCAATGAACCAGCGGCGAGTAGGTGGTGATGCCGGCGCACAAGAGAGGAGCGGTTTTATCTAGCGCTAACGAATCAGGAATTTTAAGCACAAAATCCTCGCCCACCACAATTTGGCTTGAATACCCGCCATAAGTAGGGGTTCCGTCCTTTTCTGTAGAATTATAGGTAAAAACAAGTTTTCCCTCACAATATTGCTCCAGCCCTACTTGGCACGACGAGCACTGGCGGCACGAATCCACCATGCAGCCAACACCTACGCTATCGCCCATGTGGTACCTTTTCACGTCCTTTCCCAGGGAAATAACGGTGCCTACAATTTCGTGACCGGGAACCATGGGAAAAATGGAACCGCCCCATTCATCGCGGGCCTGATGAATATCTGAATGGCAAACACCGCAATAATCAATGCGGATTAATATATCGCGTGGTCCTAAAGCGCGACGGTTGATGGAGAGGGGGCTTAAAGGATCTTTAGGGTTGTGGGCTGCATAGGCAAAAGTAGAAGTCATTCATGTTTTTTAACGGGCCTATAGGAAATAATCAAACTCTTTTCTTTAAAGAGTAGAGGGCATTTTTGACCAAGCGGACTAACCTTGGCAATCGATTTTTGCCAGACTGCTTAACTACTATGGGACCTATTGCCAGTTTGCAGCCCCTAGTGTGTTGATGGGGGCGTTGATGGAGTTAGGTGGCAACAGCCAACAAGTTTATACATTCTTTCCATTGTATCTCTTAAAAATTCAGGCATAATCTTCCCATTATCAAAAAGGAGCCCATATGGATTACATTTCACAATTACAAAAACCCCAAAACACCCCCCAAGATATTGCGGCCGAAAATGCCCGTTTTATGTCGCGGGTTTATATGTGGATGGCTATTGGTGTGCTGTTGTCGGCTGTCACATCTATGTATGTAGCTTCTAACGAGCAACTGGTGCGACTCATTTTAATGAACAAGATTGTTTTTTACGGTTTGCTTATAGCCGAAGTTTTGTGCGTGATTAGCTTTTCGGCTTTTGTACAAAAAATATCGGCACCAGCAGCAACAGGTTTGTATTTATTTTACTGTTTCTTAACAGGCTTAACACTTTCGGTTATCTTTTTTGTTTATACACGTGAAAGTATTGTGCAGGTTTTTGGAATCACCTCATTTGCGTTTGCTGGCCTATCGGCTTTTGGTTTTATTACCAAACGCGATTTAGGGCCCGTAGGCTCGTTTTGCATGATGGGGCTTTGGGGTATGATTGGTTTTGGACTTCTTTCACTCTTTTTTCCATCGATGATGACGTCTACGGCAAGCAAGGTTTATGGTATTGTAGGAGTTATTGTGTTTGCAGGGCTTACCGCGTACGACACGCAAAAAATTAAAGCGACGAACATTATTGGAAACGAAGGAACAGCGGAGGATCATAAAGAAGCCATTCATGGGGCGCTCATTTTATATCTCGATTTTATTAATTTGTTTTTAAGTTTGCTGCGCCTCATGGGCAAGAAAAAGTAACATTTTTGGCCGATGCAAAAAATTACGATCTACAGGCCCGATGTAAATTTTGAGCGTCAATATCCAGGCCAGCAAAACAGAAAAAACAAATACGACGCAGCCTTTAGCATCCTTGGCTTATCAGCAGGTTTCCGAGGGTTCGCACGTTCATGTTGAGCCTGTTTTAGATAAACCCGGTTATCATCCCGAAATATTTTTTAATAAGCCCATGCGTATGGCTGTGGGCGATGATGGGAGTGAACTTGCCGATAAAACTATTATGGTGGCCAGTCACTTTGCGTTTTTATATCAAAGTCAGCTTTCGGTTTATGCTGTTTTGCCACAAGGAAGTTCGCCTTCTATAGAACGCGAGCAAAATATAAAGCAGCTTTTTGAACCCACGCCAGGAGTAAGCACGCATGATTATAATTTGGGGTTTGTGTATGGATATGGTGAGGATGCAGCCAGCGAGTTAAATAGGATGGGGGTGAGTTCTGGTTGTGATTGGTTGTTTTTAGGATGCGAGGGCAAAAGTAATTTTGATGCGTTTAGGCAGGGGAGTGTAGCGTACGAGCTTATTTTGCATTCGCCTTTATCGCTGGTACTGGTTCATCCACAGTCAAAAACCGCTGCCTATAAACACATTCTTGTTCCGTTTGATGGCACAAGTTATGCGCTTATTGCCTTACGTAAGGCACTTGATTTTGCGCGTTTAACACATGCACAAATTTCGGTGGTGCATGTTCATGCACCCAACTCTTTTGCTGTAAACGAAGAAATAAAAATTGAAAAGGCTCTTGAGCTAGCTAATTGGCAGGGGCAGAATCACGAGTATCAAAACGTAAAAGGGCATTTTACCGATGCTATGGCGGCAATAGGGCAAAAAGAAGAGGTGGATTGTGTGATGATGGCAGCTCCCCCGCATGGGAACGAAAGCATTTTAAGCCATCATTCGCATGCTATTGCAGTGGCTCAAAATTTAAAAGCTGTGCTTGTTCTTTTAAGGCAATAAAAAACCCCGCGTTTGCGGGGCTTTTTATTTGTACTACACAAATTGTAACGGGGTTTATTCCCAGCGACGGGGACGGTCTCCGCCACGGCGTTCACCACGGTCATTGCCGCGATCACCGCCACGGTCTCCACCACGACCACCACCAAAACCGCCACGGCCACCGCCGCCGCGTCCGCCACCAAAACCACCACGGCCACCGCCACGGTTGAAAGGACGGTCACCACGAGGTTCCATCGGCTTAGCTTCATTAGCTTTTAATGTGCGTCCACCCACTTCTTTTCCGTTTAAACCATTAATGGCTTTATCGGCATCGTCATCGTTTGCATATTCAACGAATCCGAAACCTTTGGATTGACCCGTAAACTTGTCCATAATCACTTTTGCAGAAGCGACTTGACCAAATTCGGCGGCCATTTGGTTTAATTGTTCATCATCAACAGAATAGGGAAGGCTCCCTACGTATACTTTCTTACTCACAAACACTCCTTATAGGTTGTTTTTATTTTCGACTTGATCCAGCTTTATGCTGTAATCCTCGAAGATTATTGATACAGGCATCAAACGAATTGAGGGGCCTAAAATTGGGGTAGACCAGTTGTCGGCTAAGCTCGAATTGATTTGTGCAAACACGACCTCAAGGTAGCATAAGGGTTAGATAAAGAGCAATGTTTTGTTTAAATAAAAATAAAACGCTTAAGTTAGCGCCTGTAGTGTGGTTTAAAGTCTATAAAAAACAGTATCTTAAGTATATATATCTAACGTGATACATTATAAGGGAATATCGGTAGTTAAGATGTTGATTGAAGCTGTTGCTTCTAGTGCTCGTGCCGGCATGCCTTGGCCAGCTGAAGCTGATTTGTCAAAGCCATGCTCGGTAGGTTCATCGGTAAAGGGGCTTAAGGCTTCAATGAGTTGAGTAAGTCCGCCCACTATGAGGCTTTTATGAAACCAAATCGGGAAGAAGTTTTCTAAAATTTTTGCATCCCCTTTCCAGGGAGTGCCGTAATTAATGCGAATCATGGCACACAAAATTTGCTCGCGTTGAGGACGAGAAACGCTCTTAAACGACCTGTGAAAAAAGCTAAAAATGCGACTGTCATTCATAGAAATATAGCTTCAAGTAATGTTTTTTTTAATTTTTTTCAAGAAAAAATATGTGAATTTTCTGTGTTTTCATTTATAAAAGGAAACTCAACCCTTATAGGAGGATTTTTTTATGCCATTTCGTTTACGTATGAAGAGCCTTTTCTTTTTAGCTTTTTTAGTGGTTTTAACGGGATGTGAATCGCAAATTAAACAAGTTATACAAAAGCTCGCTGGTAGCGACCCTACACCGCCTCCGGTGCAGGCGCCTGCTTCCACATCGCAGCCAACTGCAGTGCAGCCTCAGGGTTCTTCTACGTCTCCCCAAGACCCAAGTACCTTTATGCCAGTAGGGCAGCCTGCAACAAATCCTTCTGGATTTCCCTCGGTGGGTACAGCACGTAGCACTATTGATAACAGAAGTCAGGTTGAGTTGAAATCGGGTTGGGCGGTAACCACCGGTTTAAACGATAAGGCCGACATCCAAATTGAAAATGTTACTAAGAACCTATATTTCATTTCTCTAAGTGAAGCTAAGGCTAACTTGGAAAAGTCGATGTTTTTGGAAAAATATTCCGAACTCACTCGCCAAAATTTAATTCGTCCGTTAACCGATGTACGTTATAGTGCGCCGGTTTATAAAACAATTGGTGGCTACAAGGCTCTGCAATATGAAATTACAGCCAAGAGTGATAATTTAGATATTTGGTATTTTCATACTATTGTAGAAACACCTACAAATTATCATCAGCTTATTAGCTGGACGTTAAAAGATACTTTTTCGCCTAATCGCACCGAGCTTGAAAGTGTGATTGATAGTTTTAAAGAGTTATAATCTTTGATGCGAGGGGTGTAGGGTATTTTGTGAAGAATTAACCCTTCACCCTTCACCCTTCACCCTTTACTTTTTACTTGTCCTCCGTTAAAAAAAACGCCCTCATTGCCACATTTGCTGTTTTCTTTAGCCGCATTGCGGGGTTAATCCGTGAGATGGTGTTTGCTTTCTTTTTTGGGGCGGGGCCTGCCCTTGATGCCTTTATTACAGCCTTTCGTATTCCCAATCTCTTGCGTGATCTGTTTGCCGAAGGAGCACTCTCGCAGAGTTTTGTGAGTGTGTTTTCAAAAAAAATGGTGACGGATGGTGACGAAGCGGCTTTTCGTCTGGCCAGCCGGCTTAAAATATTTGTTCTTATTTTTCTTGGAATTATCTGTGCATTGGGAATTATATTTGCGCCGCAGATTGTTACGCTTTTAGCCAGCGGTTTTTCTCCCGAAAAAAGGGAACTTACCATTCAACTTACCCGTGTGTTGTTTCCTTTCATTCTTTTTGTATCACTCGCGGCCGTTTGTATGGGCATGCTTAATGCCAAGGGAAAATTTGGCCTGCCACAATCGGCTTCCACCTTTTTTAATATCAGTTCCATCATTGCGGGTTTGTTTTTTTCTTTTTTGCTTTCTCCGCAGATGATGACTTCCAGTTTTAAATATCTCGTGCAGGGAGGAGACAAGCCTGTTTATGCGGCCTTTGAAATTGTCCAGGCTATTTTGGGGATGGCCATCGGCACTTTGTTGGGAGGTCTGGTGCAATGGATTATTCAGGTGCCGTTGTTATTTAAGCTGGGGTTCAGGTTTCATTTTCCACGTCCTCTTTTTGACGATAATCTTAAAAAAGTTTTGCTTTTAACGCTGCCCTCCATTGTGGGGGCCAGTGCCGTGCAGGTGAATGTTTTAATCAACACCAACTTTGCCAGTTATTTAGCGGATGGCAGTATTTCGTGGTTATCCTATGCTTTTCGTTTCATGCAGTTTCCCATCGGCCTTTTTGGTGTGGCGGTAAGTTTGGCCACAGCTCCTGCTTTGGCTCGTTTGCTGGCCCAGGGAAAAGAAGGGGAGTTGAGACAAACACTGAAAGGTTCTATTCAGATGACACTTTTTTTATGTGTGCCATCGGCTTTGGGTTTAATGGTTTTTGCAAAACCTATTATCAGCCTTATTTATCAATACGGGCATTTTACCGATTATGATGCTTATCAAACAGCTCTGGCGCTAAAGGCCTATGCGATGGGGCTTGGATTTTATGCCCTTATTAAAGTTTATCAGCCGGCTTTTTTAGCTTTTGATGATGCCAAATTACCCATGCGGGTGTCACTTATTTCCATCGCGGTTAATTTTGTGTTGGGATATTTAATGGTTTTTTATTTTCACTTTTCTCATTGGGGATTGGCACTGTCCACGTCTCTTGTAGCCTCCATTAATTTTGCGCTGTTGGCTTTTTTCTTTAAAAAGAAGGCGAGTGATGTTTGGGATAATGAGTTGATTGCTACTACGTTTAAAATTATTCTCGCATCAGCTGTATCGGTAGGAGCGGGTTTTGCTTTGCAGCTGGTATTACCCCACGGCAGATTATTTGTCCCCCTTGTTCCCATTTTACTGACCTCTCTTGTTTATATGGCTATTTCCAATGCGCTCAGGTTGGAGGAAGCTACGGCGTTAATGCAGTCCATCAAAAGAAAAATTAGACTTTGACGAAGATTTTAAAATCATTTAATTTTCCACAAATTTTAATTTGGAGGTCTTATGAAAAAGGGTGTGCTTTTTATTTTTCTTTTATCAGCTGTGATTAATGGTTGTGGTAAAAAGGAGGAAGCGGTTGCTCCCAAAAAAGAAGAGCCGGTAGAACAGAGTGCTCCGGCTGCAAATCCCGACAGGGCCATTTTGGCTGCTTTTGGAGCGTTGCCTCCCGTGATGGAGAGCACCGATAACCCTGTTACCGAAGAAAAAGTAAATCTGGGGCGCCAGTTGTATTTCGATAAACGTTTGTCCAAAAACCATGATGTTTCGTGTAACAGTTGCCACGGTTTAAGTACTTTTGGTGTGGATAACAAAGCGGTTTCGGAGGGGCATAAGGGGCAGAAGGGCGGGCGTAATTCACCCACGGTTTATAATGCCGCCGGTCATTTTGTACAATTCTGGGATGGGCGAGCTCCCACGGTGGAAGAACAGGCCAAAGGGCCGGTGCTTAATCCCGTTGAAATGGCCATGAAAGATGAAGCCAGTGTGATTGCCTTGTTGAAATCGATTCCTGGTTATGTGGAAAGCTTTGGAAAGGCTTTTCCGGGCGAAGCCGACCCTGTTACCTACAACAATTTTGGAAAAGCCATCGGTGCTTTTGAGCGCGGGCTTACAACCCCATCTGCTTTTGATGCCTATATTAACGGTGACGACAAGGCGCTGACGGATGCCGAAAAAGCCGGGCTTAAAAAGTTTGTGGATACCGGTTGTATTACCTGCCACATGGGGACTTATGTGGGAGGTGCCATGTATCAAAAGCTGGGGCTGATTATTCCATATCCCGATCAGAGCGATTTGGGGCGTTTTGATCACACCAAAAACGAAGCCGATAAAATGTTTTTTAAAGTGCCCTCACTGCGCAATGTAGCCAAAACGGCGCCGTATTTTCATAACGGCAAGGTGGCTTCTCTGGATGAAGCGGTGGTGTTGATGGGCAAACACCAGCTGGGCAAAGATTTATCGGGTGATGATGTGGCCTCGATTATTACTTTTTTAAACACACTTACCGGTAAGCTGCCCACCACTTATATTGAGGAACCTGTTTTACCACCGAGCAGCCCCACAACACCGGCTGCCGATCCGAATTAACCAATTGCTTATATAATGAATGTAAAAAGCCCCCTTATTGAAGGGGGCTTTTTGTTTAGGGTTTAATCTGATGATGACTTGACACCTGAAAACCTAATTTTTTTTGGGGGGATGGGGCCTCTTCTAGTTCTGGATATTTTAAAAAAGCACAGTAATTTCAATGGTTATAATTTGGCATATCTGTTGCAATAAATCCTACATGTTTAACTGGGCGGAAAATGGAAAAGGGGCATTTTTATGAAAAATACAATCTTAACAACTTTGGTTTTATTGATGGGTTTTAGCTTTATGAAATTTGCTTATGCTGGAGATTATAATTTTAATAAGAAGGTAGTTGTTCCTGATGTGAGTTCGAGCCAATTTGTTATGGCGAAAAATGCAGAGGATGCTTGTTGTGATGCTGCTGCTAATGTGGTGGCTGTGTGTCAGATAACTCATTATCCGGCTGTATGTATGCAAGAAATAAAATCTGCCGCGAAAGTGTGTGATATTGATGTTAGTGGCATATATTTGCAGGATTATCAGGGCTTTGTTAATATGGACAACACTTGTAGTTTTGATGATTCAAGTATTATTGAGCAGGCATCTCTATCAAACATGGTTCGTAACATGCCGCAGGACTAAATATAAAGTTTTTACTCTTGAATAGCCCCGGCTCAGCCCGGGGCTTTTTTATTTAAACTCAATCGTATCATTTTTCCCGAGCGTAGCCTTAATCGTATCGCCTTCCTTAAATTTTCCTTCGAGCACTTCAATTGCTAATGGGTCTTGAATCATTTTTTGAATGGCGCGTTTGAGAGGGCGGGCGCCGTAAACAGGGTCGAATCCTATCTTTGCAAGGTTATCCAGTACATTTTCATCCACTTTAATTTTTAAATTACGACGAGAGAGGAGTTTTTGCAGATGTCCCATTTGGATGGACACGATATGACGAATGTTTTCCTCACTGAGCGGGCTAAAGAAAATAATATCGTCCACGCGGTTTAAAAATTCGGGCTTGAATGATTTTTTTAAAATTTCCATCACGCCCGCTTCCGCTTTTTTCATGTTGCTTTCTTCCAGCAGGAGTTGCGAGCCGATATTGCTCGTCATGATAATCACCGCATTTTTAAAATCTACCGTTCTTCCCTGACCGTCGGTTAAACGACCGTCATCTAAAATCTGGAGCAGAATGTTGAAGACATCCGGATGCGCTTTTTCAATTTCATCGAGCAAAATAACGGCGTAGGGTCGACGACGTACGGCTTCGGTTAAATATCCGCCTTCATCATAGCCCACATAGCCTGGAGGTGCGCCAATCAGGCGGGATACAGAATGCTTTTCCATAAACTCCGACATGTCAATGCGCACCATGGCTTGTTCATTATCAAATAAAAATTCGGCTAAAGCTTTGGCGGTTTCGGTTTTACCTACACCGGTGGGCCCTAAAAACATAAACGAACCAATGGGGCGGTGCTCATCCTGCAAACCTGCACGGGCGCGGCGGATGGCGTTGGAAACTTTGATGACGGCGCTTTCCTGGCCTACCACGCGTTCTTTTAAGCGTTCTTCCATGCGGAGCAGCTTTTTGGCTTCGCCCTCCAGCATTTTGGAAACCGGAATACCTGTCCAGCGGGCTACAATGCCGGCAATATCTTCTTCGCCCACTTCTTCGCGCAGCATTTTTTGATCTTTCTGAAGCTCGGCCAGTTTCTTGTTTTGATCTTCCAGATTTTTAGCAAGCTCATGCAGCTTGCCGTATTTAAGTTCGGCGGCTTTGTTTAAATCTCCATCGCGCTCGGCACGTTCGGCCAAAATTTTGGTTTGTTCAATTTCTTCTTTAATAGCTCTAATTTTTTGAATGGCATTTTTTTCGCTTTGCCAATGTGCTTTAAGCGTGCCCGATTTTTCTTTTAACTCCGATAGTTCCTGATCAATTGCTTTTAAACGTGTTTTACTTGCCAGATTGTCTTCTTTAGAAAGAGCCTGTTTTTCGATGGAAAGCTGCATTACTTTACGTTCAATTTCATCGATAGGAGCAGGCATGGAAGCAATTTCAATGCGTAACTTGGAAGCCGCTTCATCCACCAGATCGATTGCTTTATCGGGTAAAAAACGATCACTAATGTAACGGTGGGAGAGGGTAGCGGCTGCTACCAAGGCGGCATCCTGAATTTTAACGCCGTGATGCACTTCGTATTTTTCTTTAAGCCCGCGTAAAATGGCAATGGTGTCTTCCACCGTTGGTTCGCCCACATACACCTGCTGAAAACGGCGTTCTAAGGCCGGATCTTTTTCGATGTACTTGCGGTATTCATCGAGTGTTGTAGCACCAACGCAACGCAGCTCTCCTCGCGCTAAAGCGGGTTTAAGCATGTTGGAGGCATCCATCGAGCCTTCGGCGCCACCGGCGCCTACCAAAGTATGAAGCTCATCAATAAATAAAATAATTTCACCGTTAGACGAGGATATTTCTTTTAGTACCGCTTTTAAACGGTCTTCGAATTCGCCGCGGTATTTGGTGCCGGCAATAAGAGCGCCTAAATCGAGTGCTACAACTTTTTTATTTTTTAAAGTTTCAGGTATGTCGCCATTGGCAATTCTTATTGCTAAACCTTCCACAATAGCAGTTTTACCAACGCCCGGTTCACCAATTAAAACTGGATTATTTTTAGTGCGGCGGGAGAGTACTTGCACCACACGGCGTACTTCCTCGTCACGACCAATGACGGGATCAATCTTGCCTTGGCGTGCAATCGCTGTTAAGTCGCGCGCGTACTTTTCTAAAACCTGATATTTTTCTTCGGGATTTTGATCGGTAATGCGTTGATTACCACGTATATCAACCAGCGATTTAAGCAGGGCATCGGCTGTTACACCGTTTTTGGTTAAAATTTTCTGAGCGGGCAAATCTTTTTGGCTTAAATAAGCCAGTAATAAATGTTCGGTAGAAACGAAATCGTCTTTTAAGCGGGTTGCTTCTTTAGTGGCTTCGTTAATGAGAATGCGAATTTTGGGCGACATGTATTCGCCGGCAGCTCCCTCAACTTTAGGGAGTTTTGCTAATTCACGTTCTACATCGTTTGTAAGGCTTATTGTATTTATCCCCATTTTTTGAAGGAGGGGAGTAATGAGGCCGTCTTTTTGTTTCAGTAAAGCATTGAGCAAATGCTCGGCATTCATTTCCTGATGGCTCATTTCAAGCGCCGTATTTTGCGCATCGGCCAGAGCTTCTTGTGCTTTAATTGTGAGCTTGTCGGTTCTCATTATTCTTTTCTAAACGCGATGTAAAAAATTTGCCCATCGCGCACTAAACTTAAGCGTACAATTTTACCGGGTTGCACGGCATTGTATTTGGCCACAAAAGTTTTCATACCATCCACTACCGTATTATTAATTTCTACCAGTACATCTCCTGCAGCTATACCCAAAGCATCGGCATCGCCAGAGGGTTTAACCTGAGTTACCAAAACACCGGCCCGGTAGCTTGATAATTCTTGCTGTGTTAACTCGCGCACCACCATGTCCATGCCGGCTATTGTGGTTTCGGCCAAATTACCACCAGCCAGCGAGGCGTTGGGATCGTCTAAGGAACCCAGGGTAATGGTACGCTCGTACTTGGAGCCTCCTTGCATAAACACAATTTTGGCCTGGCTGCCCGGCAGCGCCTTGGCTACCAACGTAGGGAGCATGTGGGCATTGTCAACCTTTTCACCGTTAAATTCTAAAACAATATCTCCGGCTTTTATTCCAGCTTTGTCGGCAGGGCCTCCCTTAACTACGGTACCAATAACCGAGCCTGTAGCCTGGGTTAAACCCAAAGCCTTTATTTCGTCGCTTGTCATTTCTCTAATAGCCACGCCCAGCCAGCCGCGCGAGACAGAACCTTTGCTAATAAGCTGCGGTACTATATCTTTTGCAATATTAATGGGGATAGCAAAGCCTAAGCCTTGGCCTGTAGCAATGATGGCTGTATTGATGCCAATCACTTCGCCGTTGGTATTAAAAAGAGGGCCGCCCGAATTGCCGGGGTTAATGGAGGCATCGGTTTGAATAAAATCGTCATACGGGCCAGCGCCCAGCACGCGTGCTTTGGCCGATACAATGCCAGCGGTGACAGTGTGACCCAAGCCAAAGGGGTTACCAATGGCCACCACCCAGTCGCCCACGTTCATGTCATCCGAATTACCCAGGCTGGTGTAGGGGAAGGGACCTTGGCCGTCTATTTTAAGCACGGCAATATCCAACTTTTGATCGCGTCCCACCGCTTTGGCGTTAAACTCGCGGCCGTCATCCAGTTTTACCGAAATTTCATCGGCTCCCTGAATAACGTGAAAATTGGTGAGTACATAGCCTTCTTCGTTAATAATAAATCCGGTTCCTAAGCTGTAGGCTTCTTTGGAAGCATTTTGCTGATTGTTGCGATAGGGGTTGTTAAAAAATGGATTGCCTGCATAAGGATTTTGACGCACTTCTTTTGCGGTAGAAACGTTAACAACCGCCGGTTTTACTTTTTTAACCAGTTCGGCAAAACTATTAGGTTGTGCAATGCCAATGGCAGCAGGCATGCCTAGAGGATTAGAATTGGTGTGAAAGTAGTTTTCGTCAGGCTTGGTATTTGTTGTGTTATGAGTTGCAGCAGGGTTGGGCGGCAGATTGGATTTTTGATCGAGCAGTGTATTGGCTAAAAAATAAGATCCAATAATGACGGCTAAAAAGATAATAATAAGCGATTTATTTTGTTTCATAAGTTTTTATTTTTTGGCTTCGTTAATTTTGTTGGTTACTTCTACATACACCATCCGTAATTCGTAAATTACCTGCTTTAACATTTGCGCTTCTTCTTCGTCTAAATTGCCACGTGTTTTGTCTTCGAGCATGGCTAAAATATCAATGCTTTGTTTGGCGCTGGCCAAATTGATGCGTACTTGATTGGTAACGGGGTTGGGCATAAGGCCCAACGCCATTTGAATGGAAGAGGCGAGTGAGAAAATAAATTGTGGAAAACTGATGTCGTAATCACCTTTTGGAGAAGGGGTCCGGGGTTCGGGGTCCGGGGTTCGTGAAGAAGGTATTTGTTGAGACTCAGGAGCAGCTTGTGGTGGCGGAGCTTTGGGTGCTGGAGGAGGTGTTTTGGGAAGTGGTTTTTGTGCAATTTCTTCGGGGGCCTCATCCCGCATGCTGCCATCGGTGTTAAATCTACGTCGGTCTACTACTTTAATAGGACCGTCATTCTTTTCTTCGTCACGCATATGCCCTCCAAGTATTTGGATTTATAGTCCTTATTTATTACACGTCAAGCTCCCGTTTGGTGAAATTTTTTTAAGGGAGCGTCCATAAACTAACCATAGGGGTTAGTTTGCGGTAGAGTAGGGTTTGGGAGGCGGTGTATGAGGCTTTAAGTATGAGCCCAGCATTTTTCGCCAGTTTTTGAACGGCTATCCATTCTTCATCGCCCTGGTTAATGATCAGCACCTGCCCATTGGCATTTAAGGTTTGCGCCACATGTTTAAAAAAAAGCTCCGGTTTAAACTCCGAAAGAGGAAGCCCCCAGCGAATAAGCGGTTCGGAAATAACAAAAGGATAAAAGAGAGTGATGATATCCGTTTTTTCGCTAAAATTTAAAAAATTGATGGGTAAATAACGGCTACGGCCTATTTGTTTTAAATAAAACTCGGCGTAACTCTTGCGGGTATGCAAGTCATCGTACAATACAAAAGCATCCAACTCAATGCCGGTAAGGCTTTGGGGCTTAAAAAATATTTCAAGTGTTTTGGCGTAATAAAAATTTTTACTGCCCACATCGCACACGTTTTTATTTTGTGGAAGAATCCAGTTCCATTTTTTTTGGACGGTGCCCAGTAAATGGAGGAGGTGGTAGTTTTCGAGGCTGTTGCCTCGATTGAGAGTATCTTCAAATTTAATTTGATACTGTTTAGAGAGTTTTTCTATTTCATTTTTTGTTTCGGGCTGAAGGTCGTTTAGGGCGCGAGCTGATACTTCGGAATAATTACTACGGCTTAAATGCACGTGACGGCGGATGAAATAAAAAATAGAGTTTAAGAAGGAACGGATTTTGAGGAAGAGAGACATAAGAGTAACCCACCACTGTCTCCTCCCTCCTCGAAGTGGCCCCTGTGGGGTAATTTAAGGGAGGAGGACTTTCTTCGCTCCTCCCACTTAAATTAAGGGGGAGGACGGGAGGGGGTTAGAGCCCCATCAACTTCGATATAATTTCATTCATCACCTCCGATGTACCGGCACCAATATTATATAAACGTACATCGCGATACATGCGGGCAATATCGTATTCTTCCATATAGCCGGCTCCACCGTGAAATTGCATGCATTCGTAGGCCACTTTGTTGGCCAGTTCCGTGGCAAACATTTTGGCCATGGAAATTTCTTTAACGGCCGGGAGTTCGCGATTATGCAAATCGGTGGCGCGATACACCAGTTCTTGTGCGGCTTCAATCTCTGTCGCTAACTCGGCAAAGCGATGTTTCCATACCTGAAACTTAATAATAGGGCGTCCAAAAGCTTCGCGGGTTTGGCCGTAGGCAATAGCATCTTCTAACATCATGCGCATGCCGGCCACACTCATGATGGCAGCAATGAGACGTTCGCCTTGGAAATTGGTCATAATATAATAAAAACCAAAATTTTCTTGTCCTAAAAGGTTTTTAGCGGGCACGCGGCAGTTTTCAAAACTGAGTTCGTGTGTGTTAGATGAATGATTCCCCAGTTTTTCGAGACGGCGGCCAATGTTAAAGCCGGGGGTTTGTTTGCCGTTTTTATCGCGCGTAGGAAAAAGAATAAAACTTACTCCCTTATGGGCACTATCCCAGTTTTCTTTGGTAAGGGCCGGGCCGGTGCGTACGGCTAAAATAATAAAATCGGCGCGTGAGCCGTTGGTAATATAAGTTTTAGCACCATTAATAATGTAATCATCGCCCTCGCGGCGGGCGGTGGTGCGGATATGGGCTACATCGGAGCCGGCACCAGGTTCGGTAACGCCCAGCGCGGCGATTTTTTCGCCTTTAATAGCAGGGACTAAAAATTCCTGTTTTTGTTCTTCGGTGCCCAGTTTATTGAGAGCCGGGGTGGTCATATCGGTATGTACCATCACATCCATTACAAAACCATTGGCGCGGGTGCGCACCATTTCTTCGCAAAAAGCTACTTTGTACCAAAAGTCGCATCCGCTCCCACCATATTTTTCATCGTAATTAATCCCAAAAAATCCCTGCTCGGCAAGCTTGGTAAACACTTCGCGAGGTACATTTTTATCTTTTTCCCATTGTTTGGCGTGGGGAGCGAGTTCCTTTTCTACATAGCTGCGGACAGACTTGCGGAAAATTTCGTGATCGGGGGTAAAGTAGGGACGGTTTTCGGTATGACTCATGGGGGTTCTCCTTAAAAATTAGTTCTAGCCATTTACAGGCAGATTTCTATAATGCAAAAAATTATGGCTAACCTTAAAGAACTCAATCAAAACATTCAATCCAAAAAATCAACCGCTTTAAAAATGGGGGGCGACGATGAAGTTAAGCGCCAAAAGGCGGCAGGCAAGCTTACCGTACGGGAAAGGATTAATCTCCTTTTTGATGCGGGTACTTTTATTGAAATGGGTATTTTAGGAACAGCCCAAGGCGATGACCCTACCTTAAAAGACAAGCTCACCCCGGGCGATGGTATTTTAGTAGGTCATGGTTTGGTGCAGGGACGCCGTGTGTGTGTAATAGCGTATGATTTTACCGTGATAGCCGGAACCATTGGTGAAGTTGGCGAGCGCAAATGTGACCGTATCCGTGAAATGGCGCTGGATATGCGGGTGCCTCTTGTATGGCTTTTAGATTCTGCCGGTGCCCGCGTGCAAGAAATTGCTTCTTCGCGTTTTGCCATGACAGGTAAAATGTTTCACGACCAAGTAAAAATGTCCGGAGTCGTCCCGCAAATTGCCGCCATGATGGGGCCATGTGCGGCTGGTACGGCATATGTTGCTGGCCTTGCCGATTTTGTACCGATGGTGAAAGGGACGTCGTCCATGGCCTTAGCCGGTCCTCCGCTGGTAAAAGCAGTGATTGGTGAAGATGTGAGTGTAGAAGATTTAGGTGGTTCGCGGGTGCATTGCGAAGTGAGTGGCAATGGTGATTTAGAAGTAAAAGATGATAAAGAATGTATTGAAATCGTCAAACAGTATCTCAGTTATCTGCCGTCGCATTCCGGTGAAAAACCCCCGGTAGTACAACCCAAAGCCAATGACAGTGATCGCTTGAGTCGTTTGATGTCCGGCGATGCGGGCAATGTAGAACGTATTGATGATAGTATTCTCGATTTAATCCCAGAAAATTCCAAACAGTTTTACGACATGCGCAAGGTGATGGAAAAAATTGTGGATGGAGGGAAGTTTTTAGAAATTAAACCTAAATTTGGACAAGGTGTTATTACGGCGCTATCGCGTATTGGTGGGTATTCCGTGGGTATTGTGGCCAGCCAACCGGCGTACATGGCGGGTGTGCTCAATGTAGACGAAGCCGATAAAGCCGCGCGTTTTATTAATTTGTGTGATGCCTACAATATTCCGCTCCTTTATTTACAAGACGTGCCCGGATTTATGGTGGGTTCGCAAGTAGAGCACAAAGGTATTATTCGTCATGGGGCGAAGATGTTATTTGCCACTTCGAGAGCTTCAGTTCCTAAAATGACGGTAATTGTACGCAAAGCATACGGTGCTGGTTATTACGTGATGTGCGGAAAAGCCTACGGTCCGGATTTAATCGTCGCGTGGCCTACGGCCGAAATTAGTTTGATGGGGGCAGAAGGGGCGGTGAATATTGTGTTCCGCAAAGAAATAAAATCCGCTGCGGATCCGGAGGCCAAAAGAAAAGAATTGGTCGATCTCTACCGCGAACGCATTGCGCTTAGTATGGCTGCTGAAGGTGGTTATATTGATGACGTGATCGATCCACGTGATACACGCCGGGTGTTGATTGAAACGCTCAAGCTTACGGCCAATAAAAAGATTAATACACCTGACCGGAAGCATGGCGTGGAGCCGGTGTAATATAAGGCTGTCTGCCGTTGTCTTCTAATACAATTTCAAAAGAACAGATGAAAAATTTAGATATTGAGCTTGTACTGGTGACGCTTTTAAAAATACCGGTGTATGCCGCCTGGTTTTATTTGGGATTACGTTGGATGTACAAGTGTTCCAGCAAGAAAATAGCGTTTGTTTTTGGTTTTTTTCGTGTTGTTGTGCCACCTCTTTTTCTTATTCCTTTGTTTTCTCTTAAGGGTGCCAAAATGACGGGATTTTTTATATCACCACTTTTTTGGATTATCTCTTTTGTGGTTCTCAATATTTATATGGTGCATCTTGGAAAACTAAAAATGGACAGGCTTTTTAAACCTCTTGCATGGATAATGGGTGGAGCTATTATTTCTTTTATAATAAATTTTATTTTAGCTATTTTTGAAGTGCGGCATGTAAATTTTTGCTAGCTGTAAGAGGGCCAACTCTTGAAACTTGAAATTTTTTCAGCTTTCAAGAGTTGGCTCCTAGGTAATTAACTGTGTTTTTATCGGCAACTAAAATAAAAAGTTGCCTTTAAAAAACTAAAAAGCTTAATAATTTTAATTAGTTATAAACTTAAAGCATTATTTAAAATCATACTAAGCGGCCGCTCCCTTATAAAATTAGCAACTTTCTTAAAGATATACCGAAAATATAAACGGGCATAATCTCGTAATTAGGTTTTTTACTGTCTTGGATTAATGTGGCTCTCAGTTGCTTGAGCGGCAATGAGGGTATGTTTGTTAAACTCGTGAGGTTTATATGGGATGGGCATTGTCTGAAATTGCGGAAAAATATTCATTGGGATCGCTTAGAGATTACTACTTGCTTCATAAGGGGCCATCTGATGACGAAAACATTGATACACTTCATGAGGCTCAAGTTGTTGAAAGTTATTTTATAAAAGTAGCTCCCAGTTATACCGCTGTATTGGTTCAAGATCTTAGACTATATGCGGTTACAAATTATGCTTCTCTATCTCAGGCTATAAAGCAGGCTAATAGTGAGCTCATATCTTTATGGAAAGAAATGCCAAACACACATAGCAACATGTATTTGGCCCCTCAAGAAGTCAGGTCGGAGCCTGACTATTATTCGAAAATTAGCTATACACTTGAAGCGGTGCCTAGTGGGTATGTAATTTTGAACAAGGAAACACCAAGACCAAGAAGCTCGAGAAATGATTCTGTTGAATTGAGTCGTCTAAGTTCTAGCGCCTATGATTATTATGATTATATTGAGGTTACCAATGAGCTTTTGCCAACTGATGTTAAAAAGGAGATTGATATTATTGATACGATACTTAGTTATGCTACTAGCCCAGTGACATGGAATTCCACTACAGCTGATGCTATTTTTAGCAAGCTTGCTCGCATAAAAAGCGTATTAATAAGGCTCGATGGACTTTTCACAAGAGTAAGCGCTTAATCATTGGTTAGGTTTTTACAGCGTAAAATTTTTTAAGTAACCAGGCCTAGTTACACCAAGTCTACCAATGATATGCCACATCTTCTAATAGTAACTTTTTTGGTTTTGTTAGTTATTCTTCTTAGAAATTTTAACTATTTAAAAATATGCCAGCGTTGTAAAAAGCTTAATTACTCTCTTGTTTTATGGCCAGATAAAATTTGCAGGCATTGCCACCAGCCCATTTTTGCATTTAAGCCAGTCAATCAAGTTTTAGAAAAAACAATGCAAGGGCATCTAGAATTATTCTTTGAGCAGGGAATGGAGTATGAAGGCGATTGGTGTTTTGTTGATGATAGCAAACCGACGTCGCGCGATAATCTCTGGCCTCTTAGCATAGGTGATTTTTTAACCATTTATGATGAAGATAAGGTGCTATGGGAGGGGTGGATTGAGCCTAAAGAAAAATGGCCTTATTGGGTACAGCAAGGAGTGGCTGAAGATGTATGGAGGGGATGGTTTAAATGTAAACCGCCTCTTAGATCAGTGTTAAAGCGATATTCTAATAGCATACATTGATCTTGGCAAAAAATCCCCTTCGCCTTCACACATTTCCTTTGCATAAGCTAATTCATGTGCAAGTATGTTTTGAGTTTCTTTTTCTGCATCCCATACGAAACAAATAAAGTATTTATCTTTAACCATATAATAGTATGTAGTTTCATTTTGGGACTGTTTGAAACGCCTGTGAGACTCTAGTAAAAAAACTTGATTGTACGCCCGTTTCAGCTACAAATCTTTTTATGGATAACAACCTTCATTCTTTTCGCTTGGCGAGCGGCTCTTCTTTTTTAGAATGCCGTGTTTTGGAGAGGGATGCGACCTCGCATGATTATTTAGTGGGGGTAGAAGTTTCTTCCTCAGGTTTTAGTGCTCAGCACGAGCTGTGGGTAGAGCGCTTTTCGGTGGAAGCTTTTAATCGAGACCTTAAAATTTTATCTTCGTCTTTTACCGGTAAAGCATTTTTAAAGGGGATGAGTCCTAATAGCTTTTTACTTTCTCTTACTCCTCTAACAAAAACCGGATATCTTGCTGTTACCGGTAACATTAAAAAGCTGGCCTATACTTATAACACCCATTTTGATCATGAAATGCACTTTTGTTTTGAATGTACCGTAACGGATTTGGAAAAAATCAGCCTTTAAAAATCAATCAATGACACTCAAAACCTTCTGTTCCTATGCGTTTCATGGCTTCTGTAGCCCCGATGCCTGGCACGCGTCGAGGAGTATGGAAAATAAAAAAACACTGATTTAAAATCGCTGACATTTCTCTTTTAAGAAGATAAGAAGCTGCAACTTATGATTAAGGCGTGGCTAAAACCTGTTTTTATCTTGTTGGTTCTTTTTCTGCTAACTTTCATTTTACCCAATACTCCCGTCGATCCGTGGGCCTTATTAAAGCCTAAAAAAATAGTATCCATTATTTTTGTATTAGCCTTCATACAAGTGATGGCGTCAGTTGCTGTTAAATTTTTAGGGGCTAAAAAGGGGGCACTGTTTAGCGGTTTTTTTGGAGGCTTTATTTCGAGTACCGCCACAACAGCTAATCTTGCTCGTCAGAGCAAACTATTTCCTTATCAAAATGTTTTTTCGGACACCCTTGTTTTTTTAGCGGCTACTCTCGCTATGTTGTTTGAAGGTGTTTGTATCCTTTATTTTGCTGCCGATAATTTTCATTTTTCATTACTAGTTATCTTCATTGGCCCTATAATTTTAACGATAAGTTTGATGATGGCTATATCTAAAAAGATTACAGATGCGCCTATGGCCATAACGGATCATCAGCTGGATATTTTATCTATCCTTAAGCTTTCAGCTTTTATTGTGCTTATTCTGGCGTTGTCAAAAATTTTACAAAATATTTTTGGTGAAGTAGGGCTTGCTCTTCTCACTTTTCTGGTTTCTCTATTTGAAGTGCATGGATCGTTTGTAGCTAATATTCAAATGCACGATGACGGGAGTTTGGGAGTGATTCAATTAGGTGGTTTGCTTGCTGTTTCCATTGCCGCTTCTTACGTATCCAAATTATTCCTTATTTACTCACTGGGAAGCGATGCTCTTAAAAAATATATTTTGAAGTATACTATTTTGTTATTTCTATCCCTGCTGGCAAGTTGGCTGTTTTTCTTTTTTGTGAATTAGGTTTTTACAACTGAAATTATGATTGCAGATTAAACACTTCCGATAGGCCCCAATAGTTGTTTGCAGATTTGTGAATAACAATGCGACAGGTTCCCTCTTTTGTCAGCTGGCACTCATTATCTTTTAAATTCCAGGTGAAAGACATTATTGTTGCAAAATTATTGAAGCTATCTACTTGTGTCTATAAAGGAGGCAAGGAATATGCATATTCCGATTGCTGCAAGGGTGACACCTCCCAATCTGAAGGTGTTGGCGTTCGGCATGTACAGTATATTAAGGAGGAGTTTATCCCTAATTTTTTTTATAAAAGAGGGTTGATTATATAAAAATATATATTCCTTACAAAATTTGACGTATCCGTAACCAATAAATGAAAATAATAGACCCAGTAAACCAATAAAAAAACGCTGCATTACACTACCATTCGAAGCAAAAGTTGTAAACGTGGTGAAATAAAAAAAGATAAGTAAAACAGTGGAATAAGCTGCCATGCTTAAGCGTTTCCACAATATTGCTTTTTTGAGACTTCTTTCATTAGGTTGACTGTCAGGCATAAAATTTAGAATGCTATAATGTTCTTTTTCTATCAATTAGCCAAATATTTTCTGTTGCTGCACATTTTCCCTTTAATCCGCCCGGTACCTCTACGCCTTCAATAAAAGAAATATGATAGGTCTTTTCATAATGTCCTTTTATTTCCTCTGTGCTAATTGAAAATGGAGGGCCTTCTTGTTTGGTTTGATCATATTCAAAAACGATCATCAGTTGCGGGGCTTTGTTGGTGATGGCTGTCAGATGGGCTGTGTATTGTTTGCGTAAGTCTTGAGGTAAAGCTAGTAAGGCGGCGCGGTCATAAATAGCATCGATTGATCCAAGTGTTGCGCTAGTTAAATCAAAAATATTCCCCACAAAAATATCAATATTGTTGGCGCTGTAATGAGTAAGTTTGCCGAGTGTATCAATTTTTGGTTGAACACCTAAATCGGTAAAAAGTTGATCGATAGCAAGAGAACTTAATTCCGCTCCGGCTACATGATATCCCTGGGAGAGTAGCCAATGGATATCGGCCGTTTTACCGCATAGGGGGACAAAGATACGGCTTCCTTTTACCAATGAGAGTTTAGAAAAATGTTTCACAAGCAGAGCATTAGCTTTTCCTTCATGAAAGGCAATCTCGTTATTTTTCCACCGGTTGTGCCAAAAGCTTTCATCCATAAAAATTCCTTTAAAATTAAAACAGCCGTGCTAGTTCTTTTACATGTATAAAAACTTATTACAACCCCTTGATCTTGGTTTCACCACCCTTAAAAACCGCGTACTCATGGGCTCCATGCATACGGGCCTTGAAGAAGAAAAAAACGGTTACGAACGTATGGCCGCTTATTTTGCGAGGCGGGCCGAAGGCGGGGTGGGGCTTATTGTTACCGGAGGTGTGGGCCCCGATTTTTTTGGCCGTGTTCATCCTTTTGCTGGTGATTTAACCAATAAAAAAACAGCGTACAAACATCGCGAAGTGACGGAGGCAGTGCACAAGGCCGGTGGAAAAATTTGTTTACAAATATTGCATGCCGGCCGTTATGCGTATCATCCCTTAGCCGTTGCTCCTTCACGTATTAAATCACCCATTAGTAAGTTTACTCCCTGGGCGCTTCCAGGTTGGGGTGTTAACAAAACAATCAGCAATTTTGCCCGTTGTGCCAAGCTCGCTCAGTTAGCCGGCTACGACGGCGTGGAAGTGATGGGCTCCGAAGGTTATCTCATTAACGAATTTATCAGTGCCAACACCAACAAACGCACCGATGAATGGGGAGGCTCTTACGAAAATCGTATTCGCTTTCCTATAGCTATCGTAAAAGCCGTGCGTGAAGCGGTTGGGAAAAATTTTATTATTATTTATCGTTTGTCGATGATTGATCTCGTCAACAACGGATCGACCTGGGATGAAGTTGTTACGTTAGCCAAAGAAATAGAAAAAGCCGGCGCCACGATTATCAATACCGGCGTTGGTTGGCACGAAGCGCGTATCCCTACCATTGGCACCATGGTACCGCGTGCGGCTTTTAGCTGGGTAACACAAAAATTAAAAGGCGAAGTAAAAATTCCACTCGTTACTTCCAACCGTATCAACACGCCGGAGGTGGCCGAAAAAGTGATTGCTGATGGCCATGCCGATATGGTGTCGATGGCGCGGCCTTTTTTGGCGGATCCTGATTTTGTAAAGAAGGCGGCAGAGAATCGCAGCGATGAAATTAATGTGTGCATTGCGTGTAACCAGGCTTGCTTGGATCATACGTTTAAGATGCAAACAGCCTCTTGTTTGGTTAATCCCGAAGCGTGTCACGAAACGGTTCTTACAATTAATCCAACAAGCTTTCCTAAAAACATTGCGGTAGTAGGAGCAGGGCCTGCGGGCCTTGCATGTTCTATCACACTGGCCAAGCGTGGACACAAAGTTACCTTATTTGAAGCCGATAAAGAAATTGGCGGGCAGTTTAATATTGCCAAAGAAATTCCCGGCAAAGAAGAGTTTAAAGAATCGATTCGTTATTATTTAAAGCAAATTGAAGTCACGGGCGTGACTTTAAAACTTAATACACGGGCTACTATCGAAACACTGAAGGGTTTTGATCATGTGGTGCTGTCTACCGGGGTAGTGCCGCGTACGCCCGAGTTTGAAGGGGTGACTCATCCCAAAGTTTTAAGCTACGTGGATGTGCTGAAAGATAAAAAGCCTGTCGGTAAATCTGTCGCCATTATCGGTGCCGGCGGTATTGGTTTTGATACGGCTGAGTTTCTCTCTACCGATCATAGCCCTTCGCTTGATAATAATCTTTATTTAAAAGAATGGGGTATTGATAAAACCATGCAAGCGCGTGGTGGTATTACGGGAGTAAAGCAGGAGATTGCTCCATCACCGCGGGAGATTTATTTGCTGCAACGTAAAGACAGTAAGCACGGTAATAGCTTGGGTAAAACCACCGGCTGGATTCATCGCACCACTCTAAAAAACAAAAAAGTAAAAATGCTGGGCGGTGTTACTTACAATAAAGTGGATGATGAAGGTTTGCACATTTTAGTGGGTGATCAGCCTCAGGTGTTAAAGGTTGATCATGTTGTTCTGTGTGCGGGTCAATTATCCGATAAATCGCTTGAAACACCTCTTAAAGAAGCAGGCCTCAAATATGACATTATTGGCGGGGCCGATGTGGCTACCGAAGTGGATGCCAAGAGAGCGATTAAACAGGGGACTGAATTGGGGGCAAGCTTATAGCGGGTTTCATTAACAAAAAAACCTTGGATTTCTCCAAGGTTTTTTTGTTTTAAAGTTTTTACTGCAAAGCTTTATTCAAAGCTGAAACGGATATCCTCGATGCTGCATAAATCGTTATCCTCCTCATCCGTTACCGATTCTAATCCGTTATTAATATCTACAACAAATGTACTCGACTGGTCGCCACTAATAATCAAGGGCGCACCCAAAGCACCGCCACGGGTTGGGATCTCTGCTGTAGGAGGTACAAAACCATTACAATCGGTATCGTCATCGCAACCAGCCTCATCATAGTCTTCAGGGGTTACAATGGTATTAGCCGTACTTAAATAAATGGTCACGCGGTCTTCACCGGTGGTGCATTCGCCGTCGGTTCCATCAAACAATAAAAGTGGGCCTTCATTACATACACCTTTGGATGCTTCCACACCCTCTTCGCAGGCTCCGTCTGTGGCATCGGGTGTATAGGTAAAGGTGTCTGAAATTTCAATGATGATGCAGGGGTAGGTTCCATCGGGAATGTCGCCTGAGCCGAGTGTGGGGTTTTGGGTCAAATCTTCTTCTACGGGTTCTTCATTTGTAAAAACAGTGATGGGGTCCGAACAGAATTCATCCGTAGAAACTGCCAGTGAATAAATTTTCATGAAGAGGGAGCTGGGGCTTACCGAAAAGTTAACAGGAGCACTTTCGCTGGCATCTGCCGACGTACTGGAGCCTTGAAGGGTAAAGGTAGAAGTATTTCCTGTTGTTCCATCGCAATTTATGAACAATAGCGAGTAAACAATAATAAGACTTAAATGACAGATTTGATTTTTAAAATTAGATAGACGCATTATAACCCCTTTTTAAGAATTGATAGGATAAAGGTATATAGTGATGGATATTTACAGAAGTGTAAATGTTTTTTATTTAATATGTGTCGGTATTTAAAGTTAATTTTCACTATTATATTGATATAATCGTGAATAGGATTGTTATCCCACTCCAATTTAATCAACAAGGCTCATCGCCAAACCATAGAAGCTTTTTTAGAAAAAGGAATATGGAAAATAGCGATGTCTCATAAATTATGAAATCAATTTGGAATTCAGCGCTAGTATCAACCATCAATCTGTGGCGGGGCACCCAAGTTTATGGAATGCCCGTTCAACCTAAGAAGACTCTCGAGCTGTACGATATGGAAGGGGGCCCTTATTGCCGTTTGGTGCGTGAGGTGTTAACCGAGCTTGATTTGGAGGTTATAATTTATCCGTGCCCCAAAGGCGGAACACGTTTTAGGCCCATAGTAGAAAAGTTGGGTGGCAAAATGCAGCTGCCCTTTTTGGTAGATCCCAACACAAACACTACCCTTTATGAATCGGGCGACATTATTGATTATTTGTTTAAAACTTATGGCAAGCGTCCAACACCGCTTAAATGGAAACTGGGTTTATTAAATAAAAAGACATCTAAAATATCCAGCCAATTGCGTGCTGGTGCTGGCTTGTTTGCTAAAAAATCTAAAAAGCCAGCCAAGCTTTTAGAGTTGTATAGTTTTGAATCGAGCCCATACTCTCGTCCGGTGCGCGAGCTTTTATGCGAGCTGGAAATTCCTTATTTGCTGCATAATGTGGGTAAACACGAGTTGACCGATTATATTTTGCCCAAAATTCGTAAAGTTATTTTGCCCAATTATCATTTTAAGGGAGCTCCGCGACAGGAACTTGTAAAACGAGGCGGGATGATGATGGTGCCTTATTTGATTGACCCCAATACTCAAACGGCCCTGTATGAATCGCAGGAGATTCTTAAATATTTAAAGGCAACTTATGCGGTTAAAGAATAAGGCTTAAGAAAACCCCAACGCTTTTCTGGCTTCAGTAGTAGTCGCCACACCACGGCCGGTTTGTATTGCAATTTTAGCCAGTGCTTCAATGAGCGGTCCGTTTGAATCTACTTTTTTCCCATCTGCCAAATAAAAAGTGTCTTCCACGCCAGAACGCAAATGTCCGCCTAACTCCGCAGTGCGCTGATGAAGAGGCCAGATTTCTTCGCGTCCAATGGCTGTTACTTGCCAGTGTGTGCCGGGCTTTACGAGTTTAAGAAGAAGAGGGAGCCATTCGGGATCGCACGGCATACCGCTATCAACTCCCATCACAAAGTTTACCGAGGGATCTTTGCACATGCCGGCCTGTTCGTACATTCCTACCGAGCGCACAATGCCTGTATCGAAACATTCAAACTCAGGCTTTGTACCTACTTTGTTCATCACGTCTAAAAATTTTTGAATTTTATCCACGTTATTGTCAAAAATCATCGGAGGCCAGGCCCAGGTGCCGTCGGCTTTAATTTTTAAGTAGTTGAGCGTGCCGGCATTGCAGGCGGCATATTCGGGTTTTACGCGTTCGATGCATGAGAGAGGGCCGCTCACATCTTTACCAATTACACCCGTGCTTAAGTTGATGATGATATCGGGTACTTCTTTTTTAATGGCATTGATCACTTGTTCGCAAACATCTGGATCCCACGAGGGTAGATGACCCAAGCCTTCTTGTTGTTGTCTTAAATGAACATGCACAATAGAAGCGCCGGCATCATGGGCGCGTCTTGCTTCTTTAGCCATTTCCGCTGGAGTAACAGGAACAGGATGGCGTTTAGGATCGGTTAACACGCCGGTTAGGGCACAGGTGATAATAATTTTATCGGACATATTGTGTTGTCATTCTGAATGTAGTGAAGAATCTAGGAGATCCTTCGCTAACGCTCAGGATGACGCGTCTATAGCATTGTTTTAATGAGTGTATCCACTTGTTTTTTTGTTTTAGCCAAAGTTCCCGAATTATCAATCACAAAATCGGCTCTTTTCTTTTTTAGTTCAATAGACATTTGAGAGCTAATGCGGCTTTTAGCTTCGGCTGTTTTAAATTTATTGCGTTTTATAAGGCGCTTTAACATGTGTTTTTCGGGGGTATAAACTACAATCACATGATGGCATAATTTATCTAATCCGCTTTCAAATAAAAGAGGGATGTCTAAAACAACGGCTTTCTTTTTTAAGGTGTGTTGCTTTTTCAGCCAAAGGGCCATGTCGTTGCGCACCTGCGGATGTACAATGGCATTGAGTTTTTTTCTTTTTTTTATGTTTTCAAAAACAATTTTTCCTAAAATGGCACGGTTGATGGTTTTGTCTTTTTTTAAAATTTCTTTCCCAAAAGTTTTAACAATTTTTTGATAGGCTTTTCCTTGCGGACGAATGGCGCGGTGAGCTACTTCATCGGCGCATAACACCGGCAGGCCCTTTTTTTTTAGAAGGCGCGACACTGTTGTTTTACCCGAGGCAATAGAACCTGTGAGGCCGTATACTTTCATGCTTTTTTACGTTCTTTTAAAAAACTGAGGGCTTTTTTTTGTGCCTGCTTTAAGGCAAGTAGCGATTCTACTAAAGGATAAAGTGCTTTTTCTTTGTGTTTGATGATTTTTTCAATGAGATCATCCTCAGTTTCTTCGGCGCAAGCCATCATTTGACTGATTAAAAGGGTAATTTCTTTCCATACCGGTTCCAGTTTGGCATGAACACGTTTTAAACCGGGATTGGAAAGCTCCTGACTTTTCATGGTCCAATCCAAATTTTTGGCAAAGTCGGCATTTGTCCAGGGTTTATCTATAAGCGAATGGGTTTTAATGAGGCGCGCCAGCAATTCCAAAGTTTCACCGTTTTTTTTCAATTCTTTTTCGTACAAAGGCATAGCCTTGGCGTATTTTTTTTTGGCAAAGAGGGCATCGGCTTTTTTAAGATACGATGAGGTTTTATCCGTTTTCTTTCTCATACTTTGTCCTTGGGAAAATTTTCTTTGATGAGTGTATCTAAATTTTCTTTGGTGTTCAAGGAGGGATCATCAATTACTTTTTCTACCAAAAGCTTTTGAATAATTCCCAACAGAGGTCCGGCTTCATATCCCATGGCCATTAAATCGTGGCCGTTTACAGCTAAATCTTTGGCTGTAAAAGGAGGTAGCTTGGCCAGTTCCTCCCGGATACGCACGCGCAAGTTCATAATGCCCTTCATACTGTTGGGAAATTTGCCGCCTTTTTTATCGGCAATTCTAAGATCTATTAAGTCGTAAATATGTCCTATGCCCACTTTGCTTACAAAACGGCGGATGGCTTTATCGGAATAAAACGATTTAGCCTCAAACATATGGTTTCCTACCAAATTAAGCACTTTGCCAATATCAACTCCAATAGTGGTGGCCTTGTATGTATTAAGCCAGTTTTTAGCAATGCGGCGCGATACATTGTGATGATTGTAAAATGTAGTTTTTTGTTTTTCTTCGCTAAAACCTTTGGTGGCGGGTTTACCGGTATCGTGGAGTAGGGCTGCAAACATAATATCCAAATCGCCCGGTTTTTCCATTTCGGTAGCATGGCGTGAGGCATCCAGCACTTTCATGGTGTGTTGGTAAACATCCTCATTTTTTTTCATGGGTTGTAATACACCAATCATGTCGTGCACAAAGGGAAAGATAAGCGGTAAAATTCCCGTCTCGCGCATGATGTCAAAACCGAGTGAAGGCTTATCGGCTGTAAAGAGTTTGCCTATTTCTAAAATAATACGCTCTTTACTTACTGTATTAATGAGCTTGGCATTTTTAATCATGCCTTCTTTAGTTTTAGGATCAAGAGCCATGTTTAACCTGGCTGAAAATTGGACGGCACGCATTAAACGCAAAGGATCTTCCACAAAAGTATTTTCAAAAACCTGACGCAGTATTTTATTGTTTAAATCTTTAATGCCCCCAAAAGGATCAATGTAGGTGTTGTTAGATACATCAAAGGCAATGGCATTAATTGTAAAATCACGACGACCTAAGTCGTCGGTTACACTTAAATTGTGATCAAACTCTACTGCAAAATCTTTATGACCACTGCCGGTTGATATTTCCTTGCGAGGCAGGCTTAAATCGTATTCGTGCGTATCGTCTTTTTTGTTTTTATATTTAATGACACCAAACGATTTCCCTACCACGTTCACATGGCCTGTTTTTTTAAGAAGAGTAATGAGAGTTTCAAGAGGTATTTTTTCAACAAGTATATCGTAATCTTTAACAGTTTTACCCAGTAGACTATCGCGCACCGAGCCACCCACCGGATAAATTTTCCCGCCGGCGCTTGTGACGTCGTTTAAGAAAGGAAATTGAGAGGGAGTAAAAGTCATTTTTTTGTCATTCTGAGCGAAGCGAAGAATCCATTGCGAGATCCTTCGCTTCGCTCAGGATGACAGCATTGCTCGATTGGTATGTGTAAAGCTAGAAGTACCTTTTAATACTGGCACTGTCTTCGGCATCTTTAAGCCAGGCCGAAAAACTGTCCATAGCCATTTGTTTTTTAACTTCGGCTATTGTTTCTTCGGCTTTAAATTTATCCCACTCAGGTGATGTGCGTGAAATGAATTTGTAAAAATGATAGCCATCTTCTCCTTCTACAGGAGAAGGAGGATAGGGTTTATCTTTAGACAGAGTAAAAATTTGCGCCAAAATAGTGATGTCGTTCACGTTTGAAAAAACTTCGCCGGCATTGGCAATAGAAACGGGTTCAGTTTCTTTTTGAGTCAATCCATACTTTTTGATTTCGGCATCCAAATTATTGCCTTTAGTAAAAAGCGGCCATAATTCTTCCGATAGCTTTTTATTTTCGGCGGCAATGGCCTGGTTTTTTAATTCTCCAAGCGCTTCCTCTTTTATTTTGGCATCATCAACAGGGGCGTTCAAATCGGCCATGTCTGTTTTTTTGGTTGCAATCAATTCATTAAGCTTTTTGTCGTCGGGTGCAAAGTTGGGGATATCTTTAAGCGCAACAAGCACGTCTTTTAGCTTGATGGTTGTATTTTGCGCCTCATAAGCTTTTTTAGCTTCGTTTTCTGTTACTATAACCGTGTTTTCAAAGCTTTTAAGCAATTTGTCACGTACCAGGTTATTACGCATCCAGGGCTCAAAATCCATACCGTAGCGCTGATTAAAGATAGGTTTAAAGTTATTATAACCCTCGGCATTAAACTGGCCGTCTTTTTGGAAAGCGGGGTATTTACGGATAGAATCAATCAGTTCTGGATCGGATACAACAATACCTGCTTTTTGAGCGCCTTGCAGCATGATGCGTTCCTGAATAAGGCCTTCAATAAGTGACCCACGGATCATTTGGAGGAATTCATCGTTTATATTGGCAAACATGGGGTCGTTTTCCTTTTTAAGCCGGATAAAGCTTTGCAGATCGCCTTCGGTAATTTCGTACCCGTTCACTCTAGCCAATATATTGGCAGGGTGGCCAGCCGTACGGCGCAGGGTAGATGTTCCAAAATAGAACACAAAGACCACTACAATGAGGCCCAAAATGGTTTTAACAACAATGGAAGATGATTTTTTTCTTAAAATGTCGAGCATGATGCGGTTTTGTTTACCAAAAGGCGTAAAATTGCAACAAAATTCTTGCCTCACGAGGCTACATTTGTTACCACTATTAAAATTATGTTTCTCGATCCTATTCTTGGTCTTTTTTCAAACGATTTAGCAATCGATTTAGGTACAGCCAATACCCTGGTGTATGTGAAAGGGAAGGGTATTGTTTCGTCCGAACCTTCGGTTGTAGCCGTGAGGCGTGATGCGCGCGGTAATAAAAAAGTATTAGCGGTGGGTAAGGAGGCCAAAGAAATGCTGGGCAGAACGCCCGGTAATATCGAAGCCATCCGCCCCATGAAAGACGGCGTGATTGCCGATTTTGAAGTAACCGAGGCTATGTTACGTTATTTTATCCGTAAAGCCCACAACCGGAAAACTTTAGTGCGTCCCCGTATTATGATTTGCGTGCCTTTTGGTATTACCGAAGTAGAAAAGCGCGCCGTAAAAGAATCGGCCGAATCGGCTGGTGCCCGTGAAGTTTATCTTATTGAAGAACCCATGGCTGCGGCCATTGGTGCAGGGCTGCCTATTACTGAACCATCCGGTAACATGATTGTAGATATTGGTGGTGGTACTACCGAGGTGGCCGTTATTTCGCTGGCCGGGATTGTATTTAGTAAATCGGCTCGTGTAGCCGGCGATAAAATGGACGAAGCTATCGTTCAACACATTAAACGCAATTATAATTTGCTTGTTGGTGAAAGAACCGCCGAATGGATTAAAATGACAATTGGCAATGCTTTCCCCGATTCCGATACAAAAACGCTAGAAGTAAAAGGCCGCGATTTAGTAACTGGTATTCCCCGTATTTTACAAATTACCTCCGATGAAATTCGTGAAGCTATTACCGAACCCGTTCATGCCATTATTGAAGCTATTAAAATTACTCTTGAACGTACACCGCCAGAACTAGCTGGTGATATTGTAGACAAGGGTATTACTCTTGCTGGTGGCGGCGCTCTTTTAAAGGGGCTTGATAAACTGGTGCGTGAAGAAACAGGTTTGCCTGTTACAATCGCCGAAGATCCACTCTCGTGTGTGGTTCTAGGATCGGGTAAAGCTTTAGAAGAACTTGATATTTTACGTGAAGTTACTTTAAATTGACTTGCCTAATTCCCATCTAAACAGTTAAAAAACAATCATGCTTAAAAAAAGGGGCTTGCTGGTTTTAATTTTGGCTTTTCTTATTGTTCTCTTTTTTCAAGTGCGCCAAGAGGCCTCCCAAACAAAAAGTAATCCATCTTTTATCGATCGCATTTTAGTGAATGTTTTAAGCCCTGTTACGCGCGCTTTGCGTTCGGTGCGCGATGGTGTGGTACATACGTGGGACCACTACTTTTGGCTAGTGGGTGTAAAGGACGAAAATAAAAAACTTCAGGAAACTGTTGATCTTCAAAATTTATTTATTCTCTCATTAAAAGAGCGTCTTAAAATTAAAGATCAGGAAGCGCGCTTAGATCAGAGCCTTCATTTTATGGGGTATAATGGTGTTGTGGCTCGGGTTACGGCTTATGATGCCAACATGTTATCGCAAAGTTTGTGGGTTGATGCCGGCACAAAAGATGGTGTTATGGTGGATATGCCTGTTATTGCGCTTAAAGGTTTGGTGGGGCGAATTATTAAGGCATTTGATTCATCGTCGATGGTGCTTCTTATGACCGACCCTCATTTTGCTGTAGACGTAGTAGATGAGCAAAGCCGTATTAGAGCGATGGTGGTTGGTAACGGCCGTTCGCCCGAATTTACTCCGTATCCCATTATGAGCCATCTAGAATATCTCCAAATGGGCTATCCTATTAATAAAGGTGATTTGCTGTTAACATCGGGCTTGGGAGATTTATACCCCAAAGGAATTCCGGTGGGCAACGTGGTGGCCGATAATAATATTTTACCCATGGTTGACTTTAATACACTGGAAGAAGTGATTGTGATTACGGGAGGCAGTTCAAAGTAATTGCAACATTTTATTTTATGCGTGCACTTTTTGCCACAATTTGGGCTCTTATTTTATTGGTGCCGCAAATAACCGTTCATGTAGCGCCGTTTGGTATTCCTCTGGGGCTTGGGCTTATCACCATTTTGGTTATTTTTGTGGGGTTCGAGTTTCCGGCAGGGCGCGGACTTGTAGCCGTTACAATCATATCTTTTATGGCCGAAGTGTTTTCGCGCATGGTGCATGGCCATATTATTTTATCGCATCTTATTTTGTTTTTTTTCATCCAGGTGGTGATGGATAAAATTTATACAGAGGCTTATCTCACCAAATGTTTTTGGGTTTTTATTTTTTCTATTACGCATCTTCTTTTTGTTGGTTTTGTATTAAGTCCTAATTTTGTAGAGCTCGATTTGGGGACCACATTGCTGCAAATTTTATTGCAAAGCTTAGTTAACGGAGTTGTATCGTTTCCGCTGCTTATCTTATTTGATACAACCTTTTCTTTTTGGTCTTCCGCTAGCTCAAGGCGTAAAAAGAGCGTTACCGGAGCCGACTGGTTTGCCGCCAAAAGTTCCCAAAGAAAGTATATAAAATAATATGGCCATGCGTTCACAAGAAGATGTTGTGTTTGTGCAAAGGAAAGCTCCTTTTGTGTCGCTAGCGTTTTTCATCTTTTTTTCCATTGTGGTGTCACGCTTGTTTTATTTGCAAATTTATCAGGGTAACATGTTTAAGTCCCTGTCCGACCAGGTGGCTATGCGTGAAAAAGAAATTAGGGCCACCCGGGGAGTTATTACCGATCGTAACGGACGCGTGTTGGCCGATAACCGCCCGTATATGGAAATCTCCATTATCCGTCAGTATCTTAAAAATAAGGATAAAACTTTAGATAGTCTCACCAAAATTATTCCGCTTAAAAAAGAAGATATTTTAAAAAAGTTAGATGATGCTCGTTTTGAAGCGGCGTTTACACCTGTTACCATTGTAGATGATGCCCCCTACGATTGGGTGACTACCCTGCGCCAATACGAAAAACCCGAATATGATGAGAATCAGGGTTTATATTTAGAAGGGGTAGAAGTAAAAGAGTGGCAATTGCGTACGTATCTGTTTCCCGAACTTTTTGCGCATGCCCTTGGCTATTTAAAAGAGCCCGATAAAAAAGGATTGGAAAAACTGGAGGCTGAACATCCTGGTCGTTATTCTCAAGGCGATTTAATGGGGGCTAGCGGTGTAGAATCATCTTACGATTTGGATTTGCGCGGTATTGATGGTGTTGATGCTCAGGTTGTAGATGCCCGTGGTAAGGCCGTTACAGGAAATCAGGCTTTAGAATTGTTGGAACAACGGGCCAGTATTGCCCCTCAGCAAGGCAATTCCCTGATGACCACCCTCGATTACGACACTATGGTAGCGGCCCAAAAGGCGGTGGCTGGAAGGAGAGGAGCCGTTGTTGCGATAGATCCAAATACGGGAGAAATATTAGCTCTCTATAGTTCCCCCGGTTATGATCCTAATCGGATTACCAAAACCATCGATAAGGAATATTGGCAAAAAATTAATTTTGATGAAGATAAATTTCTTTTAAACAGGGCTATTCAAGCAACATATCCTCCAGGTTCCATTTATAAAATGGTTCCAGCACTAGCGGGACTAGATACAGGTAAGGTTGATTTAACAACCACTTTTAATTGTGGGGGAGGCATACAGTTTGGAAGCCGATTTTTTAAATGTTGGAATCATGGTGGGCATGGTGCGGTGGCTTTGTTGCGCGGTATTGCTCAATCGTGCGATGTGTATTTTTACAAAGTGGGCTTGGCTGTAGGGGTAGACAAGCTTAAAGAATATGCTGGCTATTTTGGTTATGGGCACAAAACCGGCATTGATATCCCATTTGAACAAGCAGGGCTTATTCCTAGCAGTGAATGGAAAGAAAAGCGTTTTAAGTTACCCTGGATTGAAAGTGAAACTCTTTCTATTTCTATTGGGCAAGGATACGATTTGGTAACGCCGCTGCAGGCTGCACGCATGGTTTCGTTTATTGCTAACGGGGGTTACGAGATTACGCCTCATTTAGCAAAAAAGATTGTTGATCCCAACGGAGAAGTGGTGCGTGAAATTAGTGGAGAAAAAGGAAAACGTGTTATCCCTGAAGATCATATCAAACCTATTCAGCAGGGGATGATTAATGTGGTGCATAGCCCAGAAGGAACAGCCAAACGGGTTGCCGCCTCGCCTTACATGATTGCCGGTAAAACGGGAACGGCGCAGGTAATTGGTCACGATTCAAAATTGGCAATGAACTCACGGCGTGTGGCTCATGGTTGGTTTGTTTCATTTGCTCCTTATGATGACCCTAAAATTGCCGTGGCTGTTATTATTGAAAACGGCGGTAGCGGTTCGGGGGCAGCGGCTCCAGTGGCTATGGAAGTGATTAATGCCTATCTCGATAAAATTATAGGTCGTGAGGAAATGGAAAAACGCAAGAGTCATACAGGAGATACAGAAGCATCAGGAGGCGTGGAGGAATAAAAAATGTTTGATAGACGACTCATTACCAATTTTAACTGGCCACTGTTGATAGTGGTGATGGTGTTATCGGCCATTGGTTTAGTCAACTTATTTAGCGCTACTTCTAGCTTTGGTACGGATGCCCAGGAAAATTATTTTAAAGCTCAACTCATGTGGACAGGTGTGGGTATTTTAACATTACTGGTGACTACCAGTATCCATTACCGTTTTTTTTACTCTTCAAGTTATGTGTTATACGGTATTTCAATCATTCTTCTTATTTTAGTGTTGGTGATTGGTCATCGCGTGTCGGGATCGCAAAGCTGGATTCAAATTTTACCCGGTATGCGCTTGCAACCATCAGAAATTGCCAAGCTGGGTTTTATTTTAGGTTTTTCGCGTTATTTATCGTCGCTCGATGCCCGTCGACCACTGGGTTTTGTGGGTTTATTACCGTCCATGGTGTTTGTACTGGTTCCATTTTTACTTATTTTAAAACAGGGTGATTTGGGATCTAGTCTCTTCTTTGGACTTATTTATATCACGATGATTTTAGTGCATGGAGTAAAAATGCGGGTAGTGGCTACTTTTGGTATTTTGGGTGTTGTGCTTGTTGTTGTGGCCTATATGTTTTTTTTGTCGCCTTACCAAAAAGACCGCGTGAAGAATTTTTTAAATCCCGAATTGGATCGTAAAGGTTCTGGGTATCACGTGGTGCAGGCTAAAATTGCGGTGGGTTCGGGCGAGTTTTGGGGAAAAGGTTTTTTAAAGGGGCAAAACCACAAGCTTAAATTTATCCCCGAACGTCATACCGATTTTATCTTTCCGGTGCTGGCTGAAGAATGGGGTTTTTTTGGTAGTTTTGTGGTGCTGATGCTTTTTCTGCTATTTCTTTTTCTGGGTTTGTCGGTGGCATCTCATTCGCCTGAAAAATACGGCTTTTTTGTGGCTTTGGGTATTTGTGCGCTCTATTTTTGGCATATGGCCATCAATTTGGGTGGGGTTTTGGGCTTAATGCCCCTTACGGGTGTTCCTTTGCCTTTTTTAAGCTACGGTGGGTCTAATTTGCTTACCAATTGGTTGGGTTTTGGTCTTTTACTCAATATCAGCATGCGGCGTTTTATGTTCTCATAATCAGGTTTTAAGACTTAATAGAGCCTATTTAATTGTTTGTCAGGTTTCTAAACTTTCTGTAGAATATAAAATCTTTAATATTCTTATTACCTTAGGGGGATGTCATGGCTAAACGTGATACTTTGAGCATTACCGACAATAGAACCGGCAAACAATACGAAATACCTATCGAATTAGGTGCTATTAAGGCGCCCGATTTACGTCAAATCAAGACCGATGCTGATGATTTTGGGATTATGAGCTATGACCCTGCCTTTTTAAATACCGCCAGCTGCAAAAGTAAAATTACCTATTTGGACGGCGATAAAGGAATTTTGGAATATCGAGGTTACCCTATTGAGCAATTGGCCGAAAAGAGCAATTTTTTGGAAGTAGCATATTTGCTTATTAAAGGGGAGCTTCCTACTAAAAATCGTTTTCGTGTATGGCAGGAAAAAATCACCATGCACACCATGATTCACGAAAAAATCAAAAAATTTATTGAAGATGGCTTTTTGCACGATGCCCATCCCATGGGAATTTTAGTGGGCTCCATGGCGGCTATGTCTACTTTTTATCCCGATGCTAAAAATGTGGAGGAGGAGTCGTCACGTCGTTTGCAAACATATCGTTTGATGGGAAAAGTGATTAACATATCGGCATATTCCTACCGTTTTAGTCGTGGTTTGCCCTATGTGTATCCCGATAACGAATTAAGCTATACCGGTAACTTTTTAAACATGCTTTTTAAAATGACCGAGAAAAAATACAAGCCTAACCCGGTATTAGAAAAAGCCTTGGATGTTCTTTTTATTCTGCATGCCGATCATGAACAAAATTGTTCAACCTCGGCTATGCGTGGCGTTGGTTCGTCTCGTGTAGATCCTTTTTCGGCTTACTCGGCAGCAACAGCAGCTCTTTATGGCCCGTTACACGGTGGTGCCAACGAAGCCGTTTTGCGCCAATTAAAGGAAATAGCCTCGGTTGATAAAGTTCCTGAATTTATCCGTAAGGTAAAAGCGGGGGAAGCTAAGCTTATGGGGTTTGGTCACCGTGTTTATAAAAATTACGACCCGCGTGCAAAAATTATCAAAAAAATTGCCTACGAAGTTTTTGATGTGTTGGGTAAAAACCCACTTTTAGATATTGCGCTGGAGATGGAGCGCATTGCCCTTCAGGATGAATATTTTGTAGAACGTAAGCTTTATCCCAATGTCGATTTTTATTCGGGTCTTATTTATCAGGCTATGAAATTTCCCATGGCTATGTTCCCGGTGTTGTTTGCTGTGGGCCGTACGCCGGGCTGGATTGCTCAATGGCGTGAAATGATTATGGACAAAGAACAAAAAATTAGTCGCCCACGTCAAATTTATATTGGGCATGAAACGCGTGATTATGTTGCTATGGAAAATCGGGAATAATTTATCCTTGGGGAAGTTCGTCTAAACTCATCACGGGCGACCGTTCAATTACTTCACGTACAGGGTTGTGAGTAATAATACGCGGATAGGTGAGTACCACCTGAATATAAAATTCATCAGTAGTGTCTTTTAATAAAAATAATTCTTCGTTGTCGCTTTTGTTAAATGTAGAAAGAGGACAAACTAATAAATTACGTCTCTCTTCTTTGTTGCACTCAATCCGCATAGTACAATTTAGTGCATATTCTTCTTCGTCAAAGCATTCAGGAGAGTTTCGTTTAATTTCAAATAGGAGCCTGCTGTTTGGGACGCCTTCAATAATGCTGTCATAGGCATTAGCGCTTAAGGAAGTAAGGATGACACCCATTTTATGCTCATAAAAGCGGGAAGAATCGGCTAGCTTAACAGGGGCGTTTTCTGAAGCTAGAACCGAGCCGTAAAAACTGAATAAAAGTGATATAAAAAGTATAGCTTTTTTCATAGCTTAGAATTGCTATAAAGAGAGCAAAGAAGATGCCAAAAAATGTTTTGTAACTAGTTGATTTATAGTAGGGTTAAAAACCTAACTTATATAAAAAGAGGTAACCTGGAAAAAAGTATCCGGCAAAAAAGGACAGGATGAGCTTCGATAAAATAAAAATATGTAAAACAAACGATGTGCCTGTCAAGGAAGGGAAGGCTTTTTTAGTGGGTAATGACGAAATTGCTATTTTTCGTCATGAAGGCCATTTCTATGCTATTGATAATGTATGTCCGCATCAAGGGGCTCCCTTGGCAGGGGGTGAAGTGCGTGATGGGGTGGTGATTTGTCCCTTTCATGGATGGCAATTTAAGGTAAGTGATGGGCAAAATCCTAGCGTTCCTGAATTATGCGTAAAAAGTTATCCAGTGATGGTAGAGGGGGATGATATTTGGGTTATGCTTCAGTCTTAATGTGTTCTAATTGCCCAATGACTTTTATCATTCTACTCTCATTATAATAGCAGGGTTTTTGATGGGTGATACGCTCATAAAACCAGGCTAAATCTTGTCCAAATAAGTTCTCGTTGCCTACTCCTGCTTTCATCGTCAGGGGGCCTTGTTCCATAGTAAATTCAAAACGACGCAAGCGAGGGAGGTTTTCGGCGCGATGTTCTTCAAATAATAAGATGTTGCCAGACGGTTCAACTTTTAATTCAATTTTTAGCTTATAAGTATTTGAATTACAAATAAATTTATGCTTTACAATTTGAAGGTCTCCCAGCAGTTCGGCGGCTTGAACAAGTCTGGATAGTGCTAAAAAAGGGAGGGGACCAGTGTAGGCAGGGTCTGCCAATTTAGTATTCCATCCAGCGGTAAAACGAATGGAGCCGTTTAAAAAGACACCCATCGTTTGAAGATCGTTTTTGGCTTGAAGATGCGCTTTGGTTAAAAGCCCAATGTGTTCGGTATGAAGAATGCGTTTCTTTTCGCCGGCTAATTGATAAAGAGAAGAGGCTTCACTTGCTGTAAAGGCTAAAGGATAATCACAGAGAACATGTTTATTGTGAGTAAGAGCTTCTTTTACCAGCAAAGCATGTTGGGTGTTTTCGGTAGAAATGGCCACGGCTTTTATATCATCTCGTTTTAAAACTTCATCCCAAGTGATGGTTTGCAGTTCTGAGCGACGGGAGGCAATACCGGCCAATTGAAAATTAGGATTTTCGTTTACAGCTTTAAGTCGCGAGCGGCCAGCAGAGCCTAAGCCGATGAGGGCAATTGAAATCATTCCTTATAATTAAATTTTAAGTCTACCACTACATCGGGATGGAGTGACAAACTTACCGGACAAGTTTTAGCGGCATTTTCCAGTTTTTTACGGTTATCTGGAGCAAATGAGGTGAGAAAGGTAAATTCTAACCCTATACGAGCAATACGGCGTGGGGGAGGTGTCATCTCTTTTGTAATGGAGCAGGTGGTGCCCGTTAAGTCCCAGTTTTCACGTTTGGCCAAAATGCCCATGATGGTCATCATGCACGAGGCAAGCGAAGCGCTACAAAGATCTGTAGGTGAAAAGTTGCGGCCGCGTCCCTGATTATCCACTGGGGCATCGGTGTGCACGATGGTACCTGAAGGGCCGTGCGTGAGTTTTACTTCTAAATCACCTTTATATTCTAAACTCATGTTTACCATAAAAACCTCTTATTTCTTTTTGTGTGGATGGCTATCTATGAATAAGTAATTTCATTACTCAATTCATCCACATCCTGTTTTTCGTATGGGAAATACTGAATTAGTTTATTGCCAATTTGCTCAATGCCAATACACAAACCTTGAGCAAAAAAGTTTTGTTTAAAGTGTGGTGTAACACTTTCTACTACATCCTGCCAAAAATTTTGAGGGACAACATTATTAATGCCTTCGTCCCCAATTATTGTAAAGTGATTCAATTTAGACGCCAGAACAATTAATACGCCATTACGTTTCTGTGTGGCGGTCATGCCCATCTCTTCAAAAAGTTTTATAGCATATGCGTATAGATCATCCGGTTTTTTGCCTGTTACATGTACACGAATTTCGCCCGATGTTTTGAGTTCGGCGTGCTTAATTTTATTTATAATAGTTTCCCGTTCCTTTTTTGAAAAAAAGAAGGAGGGGCTTTTAGATCGTTCAAACATTTACCATCCTCCGCTAGCGCCACCGCCACCAAATCGTCCACCACCTCCGCTAAAACCACCACTGCTGCTGCGTGAGCCTCCCGAATGACGGCTTGAAGCTAGAATTTTTAAGATAAACAAGAGTATCGAAAATCTAAAAAACCATTCCAGCACACTGTAACGATTATGATAAGCACGGTTGCTTATAAAATAAAAAGTATAACGTAAAAAGTCGATAAGCGCTCCTAAAACTAAAATCAAAATAATAATGCCAAAGTCGCCATTATTTTTTTTGTGTGAATGCTGGGAGGGTGAGGGTGTAAAGCCGGTTGTATCGCCACCTACTATTGCCATGATACTATTGACGCCGTTTAAAATTCCCTGGGCGTATTTTCCCTGTTTAAATTGAGGTGCTATTACATTACGGATAATTTGATCGGAGAGAGCGTCGGTTAAATAAGGTTCTAAACCATAACCTACTTCAATGCGTATTTTGCGATCTTCTGTAAAAATGAGGAGGATCACTCCGTTGTTTTTGCCTTGTTGGCCAATTTTCCAGGTGTCGGCCAAACGAATAGAAAAGTCTTCCAGGCTTTCTCCCTCTAAGCTGTTAAAAATAGCCACAGCAATTTGATTGGATGTACTTTGCTCGTGGCTCCTTAATACAGTTTCAATTTGCTGCCTGTCGCTAAAAGAGAGGATGCCAGCAAAATCGGATACATAACCAGTGGGACGAGAGGGAATTTCTAACGCGGAAGAGGCGACGGAAAAAAGAATGAAACAGATGGCAAGATAAACAATTCTCATGCGTTGCCTGTAGGGGCATGAAACGCCATGCCCCTACCTCTGTAGCAATCAGTTAAACTTCACCGTAGGAGCTTTTTCACTACCTGCGTCCGATTTAAAATAAGCTTTTTCTTTAAAATCGAACATTTTGGCAATTAATACCGTGGGAAATTTACGGCGTAAGGTGTTGTAATATTGTGAAGCTTCGTTAAAACGTTGGCGTTCTACGGCAATGCGATTTTCGGTGCCTTCCAATTGACTTTGCAATGCTAAAAAGTTTTGGTTTGCTTTTAAATCGGGATAACTTTCTTTAAGAAGCATAAGCTTACTTAAAGCAGACGTGATTTGATTTTGAGCTTCCTGAAAACGTGCCATTTTTTCGGGGTTGTCCAAGTCTTCAGCTGTGAGATTGATTTTGGTTAAATTGGAGCGGGCCTCAATAACACCTTCCAAAGTTTCTTTTTCGTGAGAAGCATAACCTTTCACTGTTTCTACCAAATTAGGAATAAGATCGGCTCGTCTTTGATAGACATTTTCAACCTGAGCCCAACTTCCTGATACGGCTTCATCGGCTGATACCAGGCTATTATAGCCGCACGCATTAAGATTTAATAAAATAAGCAGGCCTAAAAATGATAAGAGTTTAGTTTTCATGTCATTCTCCATTAATTAATGAATTAGTGAACGCCGCCGCCAATCAACAAATTGGCAGGGTTAATTCCCATATCGGTTAAAACGTTTTTCCAAACCTCGTCAGGATTGGTTTTAAATAAATGAGTGGTGTTGATGGGGGCTGTAATCCAAGAGCCATCAATCATTTCTTGTTTAAGTTGTCCTGCATCCCATCCGGCATAGCCTAAAATGAGTTTAAAGGGTTTTCCTTCTTCTTGTAAAAGTTTTTCTAACGATTCTTTGGTAACACTAAAATAAAGTCCGTCAGCAATTTTTTGCTTTTCTTCAAGAGTGTCATTGGTGTGCAAAATCCAGCCACTTTCAGGTTGTACAGGTCCTCCACAATACACCGGCACATCAATAAATGAAGGATGATATTCCATTCCCTGTGTGCGCGCAAAGCGGTCGACGGATAAATCAGGGAAGGCATTATTAATGGCAAGTCCCATGGCGCCATCACTAGCTTGATGAATCATGATAACAACACTTTTTACGAAATTGGGATCCATCAATTGAGGCATGGCCACTAAAAAGCATGGATTTTCCGTAATCATTCGGGTAAAAGTAGCACTTAAATGTGTAAAAACAAGTATTTTTTAATTCCTCATTATGACCAATTTTGAAAAATCGCTTAAACCCCGTTCGGTGGAAGAATGGCTAGATTATTACTTTTACCGTAGGGTGGCCCATTTTTTGGTGCCTCTTTTTATTAAACTTAAATTTTCGCCCAATCAAATCAGTACGCTGAGTATGCTTACCGGTTTTTTGGCAGCTTACATGGTTTTAAGGCATCATTTTATTCTATCGGCACTTTTGGTGATGCTTACTATTGTGTTTGATTGTTCCGATGGGCAGGTAGCTCGTCTTACCGGACAAACAAGTCCGTTAGGTCGTATTGTAGATGGCGCTTGTGATTTCTTTTGGGTACTCTCCTATTGGCTGGGTATTTATTTTTCGGGCTATTTTCAGGCGCACAACTTGCCGGTATTGTATTTGATGATTGTGTCGGGAGCGGGTGTGGCTATTCATTGCTGGCGTTATGATGCTGCTAAAATTTTATACCAAGGTTTTTTGGCAGATCAGCCTGAAACGCCCATGAATCAGGATGATGCTCGGCGTATTATCAAACAATCGGCCCAAAAATGGGATGTGGTGGGGACCTTTTTGGGCATGTGTATGTTTATTCAACTTTACTTTGTAAATGATTCCATGGCACAAACCCGACATGTGGCTTATTCACCCGAGGCGCGCGAAAAAATAAAAGAAGTTTTAGAACCCATGATGCGTTCCTGGACCTGGATGGGGGAGAGTCATCACAACACAGCGCTATTAATAGGTGTATTATGTATGGCTTTTTCGCCGTATCCTCTAATAGCTATTTTTATTTATATTTTGGTGCCGTTAAATCTTTGGTATTTTAGTTTAGAATATCGTTGGGGCAAAGCTGTAAAGCAGATTAAAGACACAATAACATGAAAGGCCTTGTTACACTCACAAGCGATTTTGGCACTCAAGATGCCTACGTGGGTTCTTTGCATGGAGCTGTTTACAGCACCTATCCAAAAGCTGTTATTGCCGACATTTCACACCATATTGCTTCCTATAATATTGCCGATGGTGCTTTTGTACTGGGAGTTGCTACCCGCACTTATCCTCAAGGTACAGTGCATGTAGGAGTTGTGGATCCGGGAGTAGGGAGTAGCCGTAAACCTATTATTGTGGAGGCCGATGGGCATTTTTTTGTGGGGCCCGATAATGGATTGTTTAGTCTTGTTTACCTCCAAAGTAAAAAAGTAACGGTATATGAAATAACTAATAAAAAATATTTTCCCAGGGCTTTAAGCTCTACCTTTCATGGTCGTGATTTATTCTGTCCTGTTGCTGCGCATTTGGCTAAAGGTGTAAAACCGTCTCGTATTGGAACAAAAATTAAAAAGCCTGTTGTACTTGATCTTTATCAGAATCAAATTTCCAAACAAAAAGTAAGCGGGCGTATTGTGTATATTGATAAGTTTGGAAATTGCATGACGAGTATTCCCAAAGCGGCAGCTATCGCTTTGTTAAAAAAGAAATTTACGGTAACGGTTAAAAACAAAAAGTTTTCTATACTTCATCAAACCTATTCGCAAGTACCCGTTGGAAAACCCGTGATGGTTTTTAGCAGCCATGGCTTGCTTGAAATGGCACGCTTTAAGGCGAATCTGGCTACGCTTTGGAAATTAAAAGTAGGGGATAAGGTTACGATTGTTTCAGGATAAGTCCAGCTTGCATCCATTTTTTAAAATAACGGGCGATTTCTTGTGGGGCTTCATCTGTTTTCACTGTTTTGGCTATTTTTTGAGAAAGTTCTCCGGCGGTAATTTCTTTTTTAAGTTTATTAAGAAGGCCTGCTTCTGTTTTGGAAAGAGTTCTATAATAAACTTTAAAGTCTTGTCGCCATACGCAGATATACGTTTCTTCCTTTTTTATTTTTCCCAATTTTTTCTTTTTTATGCCTGCCTCATAAATCATTTTGAGAGGCCAGGCCGATTTTATAAGTATGACCGAAGGGCTTGTGGTGAGTGTTGCATTGGCCCATGAATCTGGCGTGTAAGCTTTTAGATCTTCCATGGTAAGAGGTTTGTCATCGGCAGCGTCAAACGAATCAAGCAGTGCCCATTCAAGAGAAGCTAAATCTGAACTATAGGGGTGTTTTTTTGATAGGGGATGTTTTTTTAAAAAAGTGGCCAGCTTTTCTCCCGTGAAACGCAGCGAATAATAACGGGATGGGTTTTTTTGCAAGTAATCGGTAATCAGATTATGAAAGGTGTCATGGCCAAGCACGTGATAACACGCTTTGTAATCACTCATCAAGGCGTCGCGGATTCTAAAAAAATACATATTGGCATAAATATCCAATCGCTCCACGCTGGTGAGCTTTTTACCCGCTTTAATGGGCAGAGAAATCTTTTTCCGCTTAAGAGCTTTTGCAACTCCTTCGGGTTCTTTAAGAAGCCGCCAGATAAGATTTTGGGTTTTTTGTAAACTCGTCCTCATAAATCCTTTTTGCAATTTGTAATTCTTCAAAAAGCTTTTCAAATGCTGGAATTTTATCGTCTCGTTCAATCATGGTGGATACGGGGCCAAAGCGTTTTAAAGCGTAACGATAAAGTTCCCATACCGATTTTTTAACCGCGTGATCGTGCGTATCGAGTAAAAATGATTTTAAATTGCTATGACCTGCCAGATGAAACTGTTTTACCTTATCCTGAGGGATGGCATTTATATACGTTACAGCATCAAAATTGTGATTTTTAGCACTCACATAAATATTGTTAATATCGAGCAAGAGGTAACAACCCGATTCTTGGGCGACTAACTTTAAAAAATCCCATTCGGTAATATGGGAATGGGTATATTCCAAATAGCTGGAAACATTTTCTACCAAAATAGCTTGCCCTAATTCGTTTTGAACTTGTTTTATTTTGGAAACAATATTGTGGAGCGCTTCATCGGTATAGGGCAAGGGTAAAAGATCGTGCGAGTTTTGTTTCTGAATACCGGTCCAGCACAGGTGATCGGACACCCAACGAGCCTTGGTACGCGCCATCAGTTTTTTTAATTCATTTAAATGTTTTCTGTTGATGGGGTCAGCCGAGCCTAGGGACATCGACACGCCGTGGAGAACTATAGGATAGCGTGCAGCGATTTGATCTAAGTAATAAAGGGGTTGTCCACCCGGGATCATGTAGTTTTCAGATAAAGCTTCAAACCAATCCACCTTGGGCCAGTGGGTTGTGATGGTGGGATAATGCTTGGGGCGGAGACCTAAGCCAAAACCTAAAAAGGGAAAATTCATAGGAAATAAAAAACCCCTCTTGCGAGGGGTTTTTTTGTCTTACTTTTCAACTGTACCGTGTTTATCGGTACATTCTTTTTCGGTAGCTGTTTTTACCCAGCCTTTACCTTTACATTCGTTTTTGCCGGCGCAACTGTTGGTGGCGCTGTGGCAGGCTCCGTGGCCTTTACATTCGTTAACGCCTTTGCATTTAACGGTTGTTTCGGTTCCGGCAGCATGGTCATCGGTGGCCATAACATTTCCGGCAAGCATTAAACCAAAAGCGGCTGTGGCAACTAAAGTGCCAACTGTTTTCTTTTTCATAAAGTTTTTCCTCTGTCTAAAAGTGACGAACTTTGTGGTGAATCCACAGAAGTTTCGTGATAGAAGGAAGGTATAGAAGTTATTTTATGGCGACAAGTTAATTTTAACTAAGTTTATAATTTTTATGAGCTCACTAGACAAAAAATATATGAAAAAGGCAATTTTTGCCGCTAAAACTGGTTTTAAAAAGGGACAATCGCCCTTTGGAGCGGTCATTGTCAAAAACGGAAAAATTATTGTGGCCACTCATAATCATGTGTGGAAAAACGGCGATGCCACAGCTCATGCTGAGGTCACTGCTATTCGTTTAGCCTGTAAGAAGCTCAAAACAATCGATTTATCGGATTGCATAATTTATTCCACAACCGAACCTTGTCCCATGTGTTTTGCGGCCATTCATTGGGCACGGATTGGCACAATTGTTTATGGAGCAACTATTGCCGATGCGGCACGGGCGGGTTTTAACGAGCTGAGTGTGTCGAATCGTACTCTTAATAAATTAGGGAAAGCCAAGATGAAAATTAAGAGTGGAGTTTTGCGGAAAGAAGCTGTGGAGTTGTTTAAAGTGTGGACGAGGAGTGCGTTTTATCAGCCATATTAAGACAAAGAGTAACCCACCTCTGTTTTCTCCCTTACCTTAAGGGAGGAGGACTTGCTTACAAAATTGTGCAGATGTCCCTCCCCCTTAAAGTAAGGGGGAGGCTCAGGAGGGGGTTACTCTTAAAGATACTTCTTAAACAAATCATCGTAGTGTTTCTGAATTAAGTTCATATCAATCTGATTAAGAAAACTAGAAAAAGCCATCCATACGGCCACTCCATTTAAATCGCGAAATTGTGGGGGGAGAATTTTGGGTGCATCAACAATACCTTCCTGATGCAGGCGGTATAAGAGGGGGATGTCCTGAACATTCACTTTTCCCACAAATAAAAAAGGAATGAGATGAGGTTTTCCAAGGCGAATAGCCGCACGCATGAAGTTATAGTTTTCTACAAAGCCACGGCAATAAACAATATCTTTTGTAAAAGGGGCTCCGCCTTCCAATGGACCTCCCCGAAAAACACGTTTAGCCATGGTAAGACATTCATTTTCGTCATAACCCTGGTCTCTAAAAAAACGGATTACATCTAAAATATTGGCACCATCTTCTGCCATGTTAATGCCTAAAATGCGGTTGTTGATTGTTTGTGCGCGCTTAGGATAAGTATGAAACGAAAAAATTTCCATGATAACAGCCAGCCCCTCTTGAGTGGTAGTGCAGCGAGGAGGACCCTTACTCAGCCATTTGGCAACGCTCTGACTTTTTCCATTTAATGTTGTTCCTAAATGAACCCAGCCCTCGTGAACTTCTAAAATATCAATATCTCGTTTAGAAAATGTAGCACCCCGCTTTATTTTTACTTTGTCACTGCCAGCTGCGGCATCAGCAATAATACCATCCGAAATAAGTGCTTTTACCGGTAGCCCGTGAAAATAATCTTTAAAACGCTTATTTAATATGTTGACGGCTCTTCCCGCTGAAATATCTTCTATTTGCTCGGGGCCAGGGGTGCAGTCATGGATTTTCCCCAAAATATTATTGAGCATAAAACCCAAATCGAGGGTTGATTTATTCTTGTCGTAAAAGTGGTCTTTGGGGGAACCGTAGAGTTTTTTGGAATATTCCCAAAACTTTTTAGTTCCGCGTGATTCCACCATGTGTATCACGTCGATATATTGTTCGGTCATCGAAAGAAGTAAGCGGCCAACGGGATCTTTTGCCCCAAGGCTTCTAACAATTTGAGCTGCAATTTCTACAAACTCCTCTTTTTTGTGAGCCGGATTATATCCTAATTTGATTTTAGCATAATCAGCGGGACTTAAATGAGGAAAACTTTTAAATTTCCACTTTTTAATTTCGGCTTCAACCCAGGGCTCCCATTTAATGGCATCCAATATACGAATAGGTTTTTGAGCTTCTATGATCCGCTCGGAGAGAGTTTTAATTTTTTGTTTGTAAGCCGCAAGAGACATGATGGAGAGTATAGATAATTTTTTAATTTATATGAAGGATTTATACAAGATAGTTTGATTTTTGAAATGTTATAAAATCCTCGGGGATAGGAGCAGTAAGAATCATCGTTTTTTTCGATTCTAAACCAGGGAGCGTTAAGCTTAACGCATGCAGCTGAGTTCTGGGGGCAATGCTTGTATTTCCCTCGTATAAATCATCACCCACAATAGGAAATCCCAGATGTTTTAAATGCACCCGTATCTGGTGTGTACGTCCGGTAATGGGGGAAGCTTCAATTAAATGGAGCTTATCTTTTTCGCCTTTGTAGCTAAAGCGTGTGTGGCTAAAACGCGATTTGTCGTCCTTTTTCTCGGCGGCTAGTTTAAAATAAATTTTGGGGAGTCTCGAGAAATCACGCACCATGTAGCCTGTTGTTTCCCATGTATCTTGCTCCGGCTTTTTCTCAATCCAGGCGTGATACTGTTTGTGGATGCTATTGTTTTCAAATTGTTTCATCACCCAGGCAATACGTTTCTCATCGTCACTGAATAAAACCACACCACTGGTTTGGCGATCAAGTCTATGCAGGGCCGTAAGCTTGGGGCGTTTTAAAAATTCTCTTAACTTATTTTCGAGTGTGTACAAAAGGCTCACGCGTGTTCCTTGGGTAGGGAGCCATGCGGGCTTATTCACGGCCACTAAACCTTGGTTGTTATAAAGGATGTGCTTGTCATTGAGGGGAATATCCTCCGGCTCACTTAAAAAACGATACAGCGTAATGGCCACATTCTTAAAAACTTTTTCGGGAATCGTTTCTTTTAAAATGCGGTTGGTTTCTACATAAATCCCGCCGTGGGTGATCATGTTATCAAATTTTTCGGTAGCCAGTTTTAATTTGTCACAAAAGATTTTTTTGAATTCGTCAAAGCTCATGTCGCTTTGCGGAAACCACTGATAGCGTTTTACGGGAGGGTCAAAGCGAGTGGCAGCGCTATTGCGACTTCGAGGTTCTAAAGGAGATTCAATCATGCGGCTTTTTGCTTTATTTCCATTTTGCGCTTTAGGCTAGAAGCACCACTTACTAAAGCGGCCGTAATGGCTGCTAAATAGGGAAAGCTTTGAATGATGAGTGCAACAATCCAAATAATGGCCGAAAAATTAACGGTTCCAAAAACACGATAAACACCAAAGGCCGATGCATATAAAAGAGTAGTAAAGAAAATTTCCTCGCGTACCGATAACAGGTTTTTAAGAATGGGGGCATCTTTATCCATTTTAGGTGTGCGATAGAAAGGTTGTGAGTTGGTAATTAAACCCTGCATCACAGCGCGTGCAATACGGTGAGTAAGAGCGCCTCCGGCTATCATGGCCATCAGTGTTCTTCTTTTGCCAATTTTTACACGAGCCGTGTAGGTCCATAAAGTACCTAAAATACGTAATACAACCAGTGCCAGCGCGGGATAAATAAAGATAGGCTCAGGAAATTCTGTTTTAAGCGGATCAAAAATAAGCATGCCGCTCCACAACAAGCCTGTAAAGGTAAAGAGCAGGTGGAGCGAATCACCAATCCAGGGAAGCCAGCCTTTAACAAACTGATAGCGTTGTGCCGGATTTAAATTACCTTCTAAACCAAACATGGTTTTCCAATGATGTCGCAAAATACGCATGGCCCCATAAGCCCATCTAAAACGTTGCTTGGCATAGGCTTCGTAACTATCGGGCACAAGTCCATGGCCAAAAGCGTGATCGAGATAAACCGATTTTTTCTTTTCATTTAAGATACGTAAACCCAGTTCGGCATCTTCACAAATGCACCATTCGGCCCAGCCATTTAGCTTTACTAATGTAGCTCTGTCGATGAGTGTCATGGTGCCGTGCTGGATAATAGCATTGTGTTCGTTACGCTGAACCATGCCAATTCTAAAAAAGCCGGTGTACTCATCGTTTTCCATACGCGTGAATAAATTATCACTCCATTCACGATGTTCTTGCGGGGCTTGCACTAAAGCAATATCTTTATCGGCAATAAAATAGGGAAGAGTGGCTTTTAGCCAATTAGAGGCCACTACATAATCGGCGTCTACCACACCTACAACTTGTGCACGTGGGTCGGTTTGTTTTAATGCAAAATTAAGGGCTCCCGCTTTAAAGCCTGGCCATTTTTCTAAATGAAAAAATCTAAAACGCTTACCAAGCTCTTTACAGCGTGCTTCTACGGGCTTCCATAGGTTTTCATCGGGAGTATTGTTATCAACCACAATCACTTCGTAGTTGGGGTATTCCAGTTTAGCTAAGCTATCAATAGTAGCAATCACCATCGACGGTGGTTCTTTACAGCAAGCTAAATGGATAGAAACAAAAGGGGCATCTGGAGGTAAATCGGCATTTGCCGGGAGATAGCGCCTTTTAAGCGGTGCATTACCCACCACGTCGGCAATTTCTACCGCATCCGTCAGTAAAATAATAGCAAGCAGGGTTTGAGCTGTAATGACAATCATCCAAAAAATAATGTCTCCGGGTGACATGTATTGATCGGAGGCTTCTCGGGCTAGCTGTGTGGCCAGAGCCGCTGCCAGCTGAAACATGAATACCGAAAAAATACGTCCTTTTAAATGCAGATCGTGGCGTCTTAAAACAAAAAGACTAGAGGCCAGTAGTCCCAAAATAGTAGAGGCAAAAGCCCAGTATTTCCAATTTGGATCTTCTAATACCGGACCTTTGATAGGAAATTTGTCATGACGGTCGGCATCCATAATGCCCCAGTGTTCTCCCACATTACCTTCTGTGGATTGTTTCCAGGGTTGATCAAATGCTTCAATGATATTGTAGGGAATTTTTTCTTTTTCGGCGCGTTCAATAAAGTCGCGAACAAATTGTGCCTGGTTTGTTACAGAAGGAACTGCCGCTCCTCTTTGAGGGCCATCGCTGGGCCAGCCTGTTTCGGCAATAAATACTTCTTTGTACGGATACATGTTTTTTACCGCACGGTATTTGCCTACTACATAATCTACGGCCTCATTAATAGGAATTTCGGCCCAGTAAGGTAGTACGTGTATAGCAATAAAATCTACATTATCGGCAAATTCAGGGTTAGTAATCCAAAAATCCCAAGGTTCGGCTGTGGATACTGGAGTGCGTAATTTTTTGCGAGCCCGTTCCAAATAGGTTACCAATTCTTCTTGTGGTACGGTTTTGTGCAGCTGTGTTTCGTTACCAATAATAAGTTTAGTTACATTTCTGTTATTACGGGCCATTTCAATGGCTGCGTCTACTTCTATATCATTTTGGGGGTTATCAACCAATTTATACTGAATAAAAGCGCAGCCAATCACGCTCAGTTTATATTTTTTGGCTACCTGGGGGGTAATTTCCATACCAAAAGTGGAGCTATACAAACGCAGAGTTTTAGATTTATTTTTAAGGAGCTGAATGTCTTTTTCTAAATGATCGGGAGTAATAACCGTGCCGTTAAAGGGCGATTCGTAACGTTGATACGGATTAAATGAAATACTGTTGATAGGGTAGCTTGATTCTACAGGGTGGTGAGGTTTATTGATAAATACCCACAGTAGAAAGCTGATAACAACAGTGGTAGTTAAAATCGCAATCGAAGAAGATCTCATAAGCGTAAGGGCTGTGGCTTTCTAGCAGAGCTTGATATGGGTAACAAGGGTTAAATCTTAATAGGTTTGTATCTTTTTTAAGATAACATCAGAACCGTCTAAAGTTGCCTGGGGGGTTGATATTTCTTCCTGTTTCGCAGTTTTTTGGTCATAATTTTCCCACTCAGCCCTTAAAGCCTCGCCAACAGGGGTAAGTTGAGCCGCATAAGATTGAGGATAGCGGGTAAAATAGATCGGACGTACAAAGGGTGAATAATAAAAGGAAGAATAATAGGGTAAATAGAAAAAAGACGGGGCAAAGCTTACCACCCTCAAGCTATGAGCTTGGGCGGCTGTTGAGGCCAGCAGTAAAAAGGTAATGAGGAGCAGCTTTTTAATCATCTTACTTGTATTATCGGCAAGCTTATAAAAAAGTTGCGTTTTTAAATAAAGCTTTAAAAATAAGGCTTTTGTATGCAAGAAAGTTCCATGCTTAATATTGTTTTGGTAAATCCCCAAATTCCGCCTAACACCGGTAACATTGCGCGTTTGTGTGCCGGGCTATCGCTTAAACTTCATTTAGTAAAACCTTTGGGTTTTTCTACCGACGATCGCTATTTAAAGCGTGCAGGGCTCGATTATTGGGAGCATGTCAACTTAACCTATCATGAGTCTTTTGAGGCTCTTCAACAACAATATCCTACCGGACGCTATTATTATTTGACGACAAAATCCAAAAGGCCGTATACTTCGGTTAGTTTTAAAGAAAATGATTTTTTAGTGTTTGGGCCCGAAACTGCCGGGCTTTCCAAAGATCTTTTAGAAAAAAACGCCGACTACACACTGACTATACCCATGACTGGTCCTATCCGTAGCTTTAATCTATCCAGCAGCGTGGCCATGGTAGCCGGTGAAGCCTTGCGGCAAATTCGTGAATCGCTGATCGCTTATCGTTGATCGCAAGATTAAATCCAGTTTTTCTTTGCGATAAACGATCTGCGATAAGCGATCGGCTAAAAATGACTATTTCAAACTTAAAAGAAATTTTAGATCCCAAAGCTCGCTATATTTTTTTAGACGACCAGGGCTTAACCGAGGCTTTAATGCTAACCGGTATTGAAGACCACTCTTTTCTTGTTGTAGATCCCAAATCGGATATTAACGGTAAAGATCGCAGTGGTTTTTTTGTGGCGGCCAATGGACGTGGTATTGTGCGTTTTAAGGCTACAGGCCAAAAAGCGGGAGTGTATAAATTAAATGCCGATTTTAGCTCGTTTAACATTATTAACCGCCGTGAATCGGAACGTATTCGTGTAAACGTTCCTATTCCAATTTATTTATCGTGTGATGGCAAAAGAGTAGAGGCCTCTCTGGTGAATATTTCGGAGGGTGGTGTTCGCTTGGTGGCCGATGAAAAATTGCCTCTGCATGCTGTTTACCATTTTGAACTATCTCTTCCTCATAAAAACGGCCCTGTGCTGTTTAAAACCGATGGTATGGTGGTATATGCCGAACCCGAGGAAGATCCCGATACTTTTATGACAGGTATTACCTTTGTGGCACCTGCCTTTAAATCGGACGAAGAAAAAAACAACTACCTTGCCATGCGCCAAGATTTGGTTTCTTATCTTAATCAAAATAAAACAGGATTATCTTAAACTATTAAGTAACGCGGTACTTGGGTTTGGTGGGTGTATCCAGATTGGCAAACGACCCACCCAGGCGGATGGATTCGGAGTGACGCGCGACGGATTTTACGTAATTTTGTGTTTCGCTAAAGGGCGGTACTTTGTTGCCGTATTTTTCTACATTGCCAGGCCCTGAGTTGTAAGCGGCTACGGCCAGTGTTACATTGCCATCAAAACGATCGAGCATTTCTCGCAAATATTTGGTGCCTCCGGCAATATTTTGTTCGGGGTCATAAATATCTTTTACCCCCATCATTTTAGCTGTGCCGGGCATAAGCTGCATCAGACCTTTGGCTCCTACGTGTGACCTTGCTTTGGGATTAAAATTAGATTCCTGTTTCATCATCCCGGCCACCAAATTGGGATCGAGATTGTATTTTTTAGAGTATTTAACAATAAGCTCTTTATAGCTTTCCAATTTCTGAGGGCGTGAGGCAGTTACTTCTCCATCAAGCATTAAATCTCTTTCCAGGATTTTTCCCTGTTTGGCAAAAACTGTATTTTTACGGTAGTTTTTAGGAACGGTACGATCGTCCCCAAATGATTCTGGTCCTTGAGGGGTATTGGGAAATTCAGGGGCGAGGGGAGCTTTTGATACATTTTGCCAATTGGCTCCTCTGCCAATTAAACTATTGGGCGCTTCCGATAGAGGTGCTTGTAGTGTAACTCCTTGTTTTTGATTAAGAATATCGGTAAATGAGGTGGTGTTAGTACGCGACGAACGGTAATCTTGGTGTTTGTTGCCGGTTTTATTCGTGTTGTTTGTTCGCATGTAATACATCATTCTACCATTATTATCGGAGAACTGTCCTCAAAAAGTGCGAAAAACCTCAAAAAAGTTGCATTAAAATATTTAGTAAAAACGAGTACTTATAAAGTTTATTCCTTGATATTACTCTCTTTTTTGGCTACACTTCTATAACGGATGAAAAATTTTGTACTTAATGCCTATTTTAATACAACTCTTCAAATTGATTCGTTTATTGTATCCCATGATATCAAGCGCGCCTTGAGGGAGTCTCAGGTTTTAAATGGCTTACTCACCATATATTTGCCTAAATCGGCTGCCAGTATAATTCTTGTTGAAAATGATAAGCTTATTCAAGAATCATTAAAGCAACTAATTAGTTCTTTTGTGAGTGATGAGGAGGGAGAGCGCCCTCAAAGACGTTCGGGAACAGGTCGTGAGTCTTCTCATTTAAGAGCCTTGCTTCTTCCGCAAACATTGAGTATTCCCATAAAAGACGGAAAACTTTTTTTAGGTCCCTGGCAGGAAGTTGTGGTATATGACTTTGACGATAAAATTGGCCGACGCGAAGTGATGATTCAGGTGATGGGTGACGGAGCCGAGGAGAAGGCCCCAGCCCCTAGAAAGTAAAAAAAAGGGTTTTCACAGTCAGCATGAAACACAGCACAGCTCAAGTTATCAAACTCAACTTCGACGATAATAATCTGGCTCGTTCTCTTTTTGGACCTCACGATAACAATTTGCGTTCTATTGAAGACCGTTTAGGGGTAGATATCAATGTCCGTGGCGGGCATTTACACATTTCTGGCCAAAAAGAACGCATCAAACTTGTAGAAAATATCCTCAATCAGCTCTACACGCTTTTAAAAAAGGGCTATCCCATTCTGGGACGTGATATTGAGCAGGCCATTAAACTTTTATCCGAAGATGATAATTTAAAGCTGGGAAATCTTTATCTCGATTCCATTTTTATTCCAGGTAAAAAAAAGGTGATTGCTCCCCGTTCTACAGGGCAGGCCCAGTATATGCGGGCTATTTTGCAAAACGATTTGGTATTTGGTTTGGGGCCGGCGGGAACAGGAAAAACTTTTTTAGCCATGGCGATGGCGGTAACTTCTTTTTTAAAAGGAGAGGTGTCGCGCATTATTTTAACACGCCCAGCTATTGAAGCCGGTGAAAAGCTGGGGTTTTTACCGGGTGATTTGGTGGAAAAAATAGATCCTTATTTGCGTCCCTTATACGATGCTTTACACGATATGCTGGATTCCGAAAAAATTTTAAAAATGTTGGAGCGGGGCGATATTGAAGTGGCGCCGCTTGCTTTTATGCGAGGGCGTACGCTAGCAGACTCTTTTGTTATTTTAGATGAAGCCCAAAATACTACACGTGAACAAATGAAAATGTTTTTAACACGTATTGGTTTGGGTTCTAAAGTAGTTGTAACCGGCGATACAACCCAAATTGATTTGCCGCGCGAAAAAATGAGTGGATTGTCGCATGCGGTCAATGTTTTAAAAGATGTAGAAGGAATTGCCTTTCACTTTATGAATGCTAGTGATGTTACTCGGCATCAATTAGTGGGACGCATTATTACCGCTTACGAAAAAAGTGAACAGTAATATGATAAATCTTTTTGATAAAGTTTCAGAAAACTTAAACTCTAAAATTGAAGATCCGGTCATAAAGGCCCGTTTTGATAACTTTGCCAATGTGGGGCTTTTACTTGTACTGGGGTTAATAGTAACCATATTACTTACTTTTAATCTTGATCAACTTCCTCAGCATTTAAGTGTTGGTTCGGTTGCTATTAAAGATATTAAGGCCGATCAAAATTACGAAATTATAGATGCGCTCTCAACGCAAAAACTAAAGCTTGATGCTTCTCAAGCCGTGCGTCCTGTGTACGATTATGATCCTCTAGTATCTTCTAAAACAGCTCAAAAAATTTCGGAGGCTTTTTTAGGATCGCGTCAATTTTTGATACAGAATGCGGCCTTTTTTAAGGGACGCGATGTTTTGGATGAAGCTTTGGAATTTCAGCTTCGTAGCGAATTTCAGGAAGCCTTGGGAGGTATTATTAGTGATGATGCTTACGCGCTCTTTAGAAAATACCGTTTTAATGGTCCTCTAGAAAAAGCACTTATTACTATTTGCCGTGAGATGTATGTAACCCCCGTTATTCTTAATAAATCGGAATTAGAATCAGTTTTGGAAAAGGGTTTTACCTTTAGAGAAAAAGTAAGTGAAGGAAATTTTGCCGAAGTGCTTAAAACCGATGCAAACGACATTGTAAGTTTAGATGATGTGATGGCCAAGATGGAAGGGCTGAAAACAGGTTTTTTACGGGATGTTTTGCATTTAGAATTTTTAACCTCTGAACATTTTACCTTGTTAAAAAACGTATCGCTGTCACTTTTAAAACCAAGCTTGGTTTATAATGCTGCCGAAACAGATGCACGGCGTTCTAAAGCTACCGAACATGTAAACAACATTGTTATTAAAGTGAAGCGTGGTGAATCTATTGTGCGCAGTGGCGATCGCTTTGAACCCTGGCATTTAACCGTGCTTGAAGGTATCCGTAAGGCGCATCAGCAGTCTAAAAAAGCGTTTAGTTTTTTGGGCGTATTTCTGTTTGTTAATCTTGTTTTGGCTATTGTCTATTATTATGCTTCCAAATACATTCGTAAATTTAAACCTAATCGCAAAGATTTAGTGTTTTTGGGCACGTCACTGTTATTCTTTTTGATACTGTTGCGCGTAAGCGTGTTTATGGCGAGTTCCATTAAAGATGCTTTTCCATTTTCGCTTAGTGTAACCACATTATATTATGCTATTCCTATTGCCGGTGGCGCCATGCTGGTGCGTTTTATTCTTAACTCCGAAACCGCTCTTATTTTTTCAATTATCTTAAGTTTGTTTTCGGGCATCTTTTTGGAAAGTAATTTGGAGATGACCGTGTATTACATGATTAGCGGTGTGTTTGCTGCTCACGCTATTGCTTATGTTGATAAACGAAGCTCGGTTTTATACTGTGGCGTTTTAACAGGTTTGGTAAATGCGCTGGTGGTGTATTCGATGAATCTTATTAATTTAGGCATGGAAGCCGAATCTGTGGCGGCTATGCCTATTTTACTTAATGCGCTTTCAGGCTTTTTAGGTGGTATTTTTACTTCTATTATTGTGTTAGCACTTACAACCGTCACCGAAGTTATTTTTAATTATACAACCGATATTAAATTATTAGAGCTGGCAAGCTTGAGTCATCCTTTATTAAAAGAAATGATTTGGAAAGCACCCGGTACTTATCATCATAGTCAATTGGTGGGTATTTTATCGGAAGCGGCCGCTCAGGCTATTGGTGCTAATCCTTTATTTGCACGTGTTGCTAGCTATTATCACGATATTGGTAAAATGAAAAAGCCACAGTATTTTATTGAGAATCAAAAAGGTATTAATCCACATGACAAATTATCTCCATCAATGAGTGCTCTCATTATTGCTGCCCACGTCAGTGATGGTATTGCCATGGCTAAAGAGTTCAAGTTGCCACAAAAAATTACCGATATGATACCGCAACATCAGGGAACTAAGCTCATTGGCTTTTTTTACGAAAAAGCCAAAAAACTGGCCGATCCAACTATGGATAAAGTGGATGAACGTGATTACCGTTACGAAGGACCCAAGCCGCAAACCAAAGAAGCCGGTATTATTATGTTGGCCGATACAGTAGAAGCCGCAGTGCGTGCTTTGCCTGAAAAAAGTCCGCATAAAATTCAGGCCACGGTAGAAAAACTTATTAACATGCATTTTGTAGATGAACAATTAGATGAATGTGATTTAACTTTAAAAGACCTTCATCAAATAGCCAATGCTTTTGTAAAAATATTATCCGCCATCTACCATCAACGGATTGAATATCCCGAGAATACGGCAGAGGGGAACGACAACAATGGACCTTATCCTCCACAACTCTCAAACTCGCTATCCAACGTCTCGCCATTATTTCGTAAAAAACCTCACGAAGGCGCTTAAGATATTAAATATTAAAGGGCAGGGGGAAATAGGGCTCCATTTTGTATCGCCACAAAAAATGGCTGCGCTTAATAGCCGGTACATGCATAAAAGGGGTGCTACCGATGTTTTAAGTTTTCCCGTTAGTCTCAATCCATTTTTGGGTGATATATTTATTTGCCCGGCTGTAGCTGCCCGCCAAGCTAAAAAGCTTAATCATTCTTTACCTCAGCAGATGATGTTTCTTGTTTTTCACGGCTTGCTGCATCTAACAGGGTACGATCACCATACATTAAGCGCCAAAAAGAAAATGGTGGCTGCTGAAAAAAAACTAATTGCTAAGGTCCTTCATATCACAGATTATTCGCTTCTGGCAGATACACGCCTTTAATATGCTTTTACTTTGTATTTTATTAACCGGTTTGGCCGGAATTTTTATTTATCCGACCGTTTTTTTTGGGCATCGCTTGCCCGAAATGGGGTATTTGGCCTGGTTTTTTTTAGTTCCACTCTTGTACTGCCAATTTAAAAATTCAAAAAAACTTTTTATTAAATCGTTTACTGCTGCTTTTATTTTTTATGCGGGAAGTTTGTATTGGCTTGTTAACGCCATGACTAATTTTGGCGGGCTTGGATTTTATGAGTCTGTTGGTGTGCTTCTTCTTATTGTTGTTATTTTATCGCTCTATTGGGCTACCAGTAATTGGCTGGCCCATAAAATATCCATTTATTTGCCCATTCCATTTTTTGTTAGTTTTACTATTTTAATGGTGACAATGGATTTTTGCCGTACCTATTTTCCTGTGGGCGGTTTCCCATGGGCCATGCCGGCTTATTCGCAGGGGAGTTTTTTACAGTATTTTGAGTGGGTTGATGTAACGGGGATGTATGGTTTAAATTTACTCATTTATCTTATAAATGCACTTTTAGCTGATATTTTATTTCATGTTTTTGAAAAAAGGCGAGAGGGCATGGTGGTGCGTGCGGTGGTACTTTTAGTTATTGTTGTTTTTTCCGTCTTTTTAAACTTGGCGCGTAAAGCATCTACATTTGATGATGTAGCGCAAAATGACAACGGGGTGCTTACGGCTTTGGTGCAAGGCAATATTTCGCAGGACATGAAGTGGAATGTGCGCGTGGCTAAAGAAAATGTAGATGAGCATTTAAAGCTTACCGAAAAAGCTACCGAAGAGGGTGCCGAGCTTGCAATTTGGCCCGAAACAGCCTATCCCTTTACGGTTAATTTAAAAGACGATACCGATTTCCCCTATTTATTTTGGCGAGGCCGCACGGTATTGCCCATGCCACTGTATGTTGGGGCTGTAAGTATACAAGAAGATGGTGTAGCGCAATTGGTTTACAATTCATCTTTTTACTTAGATACCAAGGCACAAATTAAAAGTATTTATCACAAGCGCCATTTAGTACCTTTTGGTGAATATATTCCATTTAAGGAATATTTATCGTTTGCGCGCAGGCTAACAGTAGCTGTAGGAGATTTTACTCCAGGAAAAGAACCGGTAGTGGTAGAACATGGCCGTTTAAAATTGGGTGCTCTTATTTGTTACGAAGATATTTTTCCCGATTTAGCCCGTAGCCAAACCAGGGCTGGCTCTAACGTGTTGGCTAATTTAACTAACGATGCTTGGTATGGCAATACTTCGGCTCCGTATCAACATTTGGTGTTTTCGCAGATGCGGGCTTTAGAAAATAGGCGTTATTTATTGCGTGCTACCAATACGGGACTCACTGCGGTGATAAACCCTCATGGCATGGTGGAGGCCACGCTTCCTCCTTTTGAGGCTGGGTATCTGGTACGTGCTGTTTATCCTATTGAAAAAATGAGTACCTATACTCTTTATGGTGATTGGGTGGCGTGGGTGTGTTTTGCGCTGGCTGGTTCCTCTGTAATTGCTATTGTGATAAGGCGCATTGTTGGAAGATAATAAAAGGTGGATAGTGGATAGTGGATGGTGAATGGTAAAAAGAGAAAATTTTTCTTTCTATTCACTATCCACCATCCACCATTCACTTCTTCAAAATGAAAGATATTTTAGAAAAGTACAATCAATTAAACGACACCTGGCAAAGTTTACGGAGGTCACTTTGACGTCCCTAAAAAACTGGATTTGTTAAAGGGACTTGAAAACGAAAGTGTACGTGAAGGTTTTTGGAATGATCAGGACAAGGCCAAAAAAACCATGGCCGAGGTTGATGACTTAAAATCCAAAAAAGCCGATTGGGACAGTGTAGAAACTCATTTATCCGACGCGAAAACTCTCTACGATCTCTCTATAGAGGCCGGTGATACCTCCTCCGAATCTGAAATCAATTCTTACTTAAACTTAGTTAAAAGCGATTTGGCTCGCATTGAATTTCAAAAAATGCTTTCGGGTCCGCAGGATAAATCATCAGCCTTTTTTCAAATTAACGCCGGCGCTGGTGGCACCGAATCGTGCGATTGGGTTTCCATTTTGCTGCGCATGTATCTGCGTTTTTGCGAGAAGAAGGGCTATAAAACCGAGATGATTGATTTTACCGAAGGTGATGGTGCAGGGTATCGCTCGGTCACTGTGTTTGTAAGCGGCCTCTATGCGTATTGTCATTTAAAAGCCGAAGTAGGGGTGCACCGTTTGGTGCGTATTTCGCCCTTTGATGCCAATTCCCGCCGTCATACGTCGTTTGCCTCCGTCTTTGTGTATCCCGATGTTGAGGATGATATCGACATCGAAGTGAAAGAGGCGGATTTGCGCATTGATACCTATAGGGCTGGTGGAGCAGGTGGGCAAAAGGTAAATAAAACCGATTCGGCCGTGCGTATGACGCATTTGCCCACAGGCATTGTGGTGCAATGTCAAAATGAACGCAGCCAGCATCAAAACCGCGCCGTGGCCATGAAAATGCTCAAAGCCAAATTGTACGAGTTAGAAATGGAAAAAAGACGTGCCGAGCAGGCGGTGGTAGAAGCCAACAAAAAAGACATTGCCTGGGGCTCGCAAATTCGCTCGTACGTGTTGCACCCCTATCAAATGATTAAAGACCATCGTACCGATTTTGAAACCTCCGATAGCCAGGGGGTTTTAGATGGGGAGCTGGATGGGTTTATTAGGGATTATTTGCTCAAGAGTTGTTAGATTAAAAAGGTCAAAAAAATAAGTTAGAAAAGAAAAGTTTGGTATGAACAATGAACGTACTGAATATTTACTCAAAAATTTTACTGATGTATTGGTTCGGCTTAAAGAAGCTCTGCAAAATCCTGGTACCGGTGATTTGTATATAGACGGTACTATTCAGCGCTTTGAGTTTGTATTTGAATTGTGCTGGAAAACCCTGCAAAAATTTTTGCAGGAAGAAGGGATTGATTGCGGAACGCCGCGCGAAACTCTTAATAAAGCCTACGCCTCTCAATGGATTGATGATGAAGAGGTATGGTTAGGGATGCTGACCGATAGAAACGAAACGTCCCATACCTATAACCAAACCAAGGCAAGCCAGATTTATAGCCGTATTCAGGGGTATGTTCCTTATTTTGAGCAAACCTTGCAGTTGTTGAAGAAAAAGCCCTGAAAACAGATTATTAATTTCCCTTTACTTTTTAACCGTCTTACTGCACAATTTAATTGTGCAGTATTCTTTGGATAAAAAAAGATTTCTCGCCTGTATGAAACGCTCGGGTATTCCTTCGGTTTTAGAACTTTCCCGTAAAACCAAGCTTCATCGTAATACCATTAATTATTATCTTTCCGGTCATGCTGTGTTTCAGCCTGCTATTTTAACTTTGGCCAAAAAAATAGGGCGTGATCCTCTGGATATTGTAAAAACACAGGCTAAAGATCCGGTGTGGAGGCCTATTGCCGGCTTAATTGATGCTTTGCACAGCGCCTATCCTCACATCACTTTTTTTCTTTTTGGTTCACGCGCGCGCGGCCTTTATAAAAAGTTTTCTGATTACGACGTGGGTTGTTATGCGCAAAAAGGCATTTCCTTGGAGGAGTATTTTAAGCTCATCGACATTAAAGATGATTGGTGCGATAAAGAGGAAAATGTACTCTATCAAGTAGATTTGGTAAATTTTTGCAGGGCTGATAAGGATTTTATAGACGATAACAAAAAAGATTTTATTTTTCTAACAGGAAGTCTTATGGATTGGCTGTTTTTGATTGAGGGAGGAGTACATGACAACGGATAAAAAATTACAAGTGGCCATCAAAAAACTAAAAGAAGCTTTAAAGCATGAGGAAGAAGCGGTAACCAATGAACTTGTGTTTGATTCTATCTGTAAGCGATACGAGGTATGTTTTGAGTACACCTGGAAGTTTTTAAAAAGCAAAGTAGATGAAACAGGTGTGGAAGTATACAACCCACGGGATGTGATAAGGGAAGCTCATAAGGCAGGGTATGTGGATGATTTGGATTTGTGGCTTGGTTTTTTAAAAAGTCGCAATATGTCGGTACACGATTACATTGGTTTTGCCGACTTGGCTTATCTCAAAAATATTAGTAAATTCTACGAAGCCGTTCAGGCGCTGTTAAGCAGCTTCTGAGTTCAAACAATAGATGCACCACCTAGTTGTGATACTAGGCGTGCATGGTAGAAAAACAGAGGAAATATAAGCTAATAAGCGAAATAGACAGAGAAAGGATTTGGGAGCTAAAGCTGAGAGGTAAAAAAGGGCGCGCCATAGCCAAAGAGCTAGGGTTCAGCCACACAACCATTAGCCGGGAGTTAAAAAAGAACTCATTTAGAGAGATGCCTGAAGCTTATTCTCCCGTCATTGCCCGTAATCTGGCGCAAGAAAGACGTTCCAGACGAGGACGTAAAAAGCAGATCCTGCATCCTCAAATCCTAGATTATGTGAGGGTTAAACTCGAAGAAGGCTGGTCGCCACAGCTTATAGCAGGTCGGATCAGCAAGGATCACCCAGGTTTAAGCGTTAGTCACGAAACAGTTTATCAATACGTCTTTGAAAATCAATTACACCATTTACTACCTAGTCAACGT